>NZ_JACIET010000002.1:1500000-1612015 GCF_014197015.1 Niveibacterium umoris | reverse complement strand
GGCGTTGGCGCGGCACCGCGCTGCCACGGAAACTGGATCTTGATGCGGTGGTCGCGCGTGGTGCTGACGGTTTCGCCCTCGACACCGACGACGCGAGCCGTGTGGCTACCGGGTGCGCGCGGCCGGGCGGGCATGTCCGGCACGATCGGTACGGCGGCGGGCAGCGCGGCGAAGCGGTTACGGTAGGTGCCACGTTCAACGCCCACCACTGTCAGCAATTCGCGTGCGTCGGAATCGAGGTTGTTGGCCGCTTCGTGTTCCACCCACAGCACCGTGAGTTTCGGGTCGCGTCCCGACAGGCCGCCAAAGGCGTCGTGATCGACCAACGTGAAGCGCTGCGCCGGCGCAAACACCCGCACGGACGATTCCCCGGCCCAGGTCTTCACCGCGCGTTCCTGCGCCTGCATGCGCAAGCCGGCCATGCGTTCGGCAGCCGCAGAATCGGCGTAGCGGCGCTCGCCCTCGCCGAAATACTGTTCAAGCGCCGGCAACTCGCCAGCCGGCCAGGCGCTGGTTTGTTGCGCGGCGGTGGCGACCAGCGCGGTGTCGTCCCATGCGGAAAGGGTGACCTGTGTGCTGCGCACTTCGCGCCAGGCGCCAAAGCTATGGATCGCGTCGGCGCTGTCGGTGGCGGAGAGGCGGGTGAAGCGCACGCTCGCCTGCGGGCAGGCCGGCCAATCAGCCGCGGGGTCGGCGATGACCAAGCGGTGTTCGTCACCACTCTCCGCATGTTCAAACCAGTACGACAGCCCTTCTTCCGCGAGCAGCCGCTGGACAAAATCGAAATCCGTTTCGCGGTACTGGGTGATCAGCGGGCGCGGGGCGATGGTGCCGGCGTTTGCGACCCGCACATCGAAGCGGGCGACCGGGTAATCACCCAATACAGCCTGCACGACGTCCAGCGCGCTTTGATCCTGAAAGATGCGGCTGGTGCGGCGGTGGCGCAGGAATGCGAGCCAGGGTTCGAGCACCAGGCGGTAGCGCGCCAGCCCACCGTCTGCGCCCAACTGCGCTGCGTGGGTGACATGAGCATGCCAGCGGCGCAGGCTGCCATCCGCTTGCCGCAAACTCAGCGTGACGCACTCGCCGATCAGCGGCTTCAGATCAATGTGCGCGGAGGGGGACAGGCAGTCCAGATCGAAACAGAACGTCTCCGACAGCGCTTCGCGACCGGCGAAGCGCTCCGGCAACAGCGTATCGGCAGCAAGCGGTGTCTTGAGTTCGAGCAGACGGGCGTGCTGCGACAGCGCGCGGTAGAAGGCGTCCAGCCCGGGCAGAGCGGCAATGAGCGTGTCGAGCGAGAGCATGCGGAGTCCTGCAGGCTTGCGGGGTGCGCAAAGTTAGCAGTTTTGCATACGCACTTGGCATTTTCACTGAGCACGCCAAGCCGCCCGGGAAGCTTGTCACGCTGCCCGCTCAACCGCGCCGCGGGCGCCCCGCTCAGGGCGCCGGGTTGGGAATCTGCTGGTGGATCGCCTCGATGCCTGCCAGCACTTCTGGCGACAAGCTCAGTGCTGCACTTTCAAGGTTGCTGCGCAGTTGCTCCAGCGTCGTTGCGCCGATGATGTTGCTGGTCACAAAGTCGCGTGAGGTGACGAAGGCCAGCGCCATCTGGGCCGGATCAAGGCCATGCTCCCGCGCGAGCGCCAAATAAGCCGCGGCGGCACGCGCAGTGTTGGGGTTGGTGTAGCGCTGGAAACGCTCAAACAAGGTAAGCCGCGCGCCCGCCGGCTTGGCGCCGTCGAGGTACTTGCCGCTCAGCACGCCGAAGGCGAGCGGCGAGTAAGCCAGAAGCCCCGCCTGCTCGCGGATGGCGATCTCGGACAGACCGATCTCGAAGGTGCGATTCACCAGGCTGTAAGGGTTCTGGATGCTTGCCACGCGCGGCAGCCCGGCTACATCAGCCAGCATGAGGAATCGCATCAGGCCCCAGGGGGTCTCGTTCGACACACCGACATGGCGAACCTTGCCGGCCTTGACGAAGTCCGCCAGCACGCCGAGCGTCTCGACGATCGGCGTCGTGACTTCGTCGGCAATGTGCTGGTAGCCCAGCTGCCCGAAGCAATTCACGCTGCGGTCGGGCCAATGCAGCTGGTAGAGGTCGACGTAGTCCGTCTGCATCCGGCGCAGGCTGTCGTGCAGCGCCGCCTCGAGGTTGGCACGATCGAAGAAGGTGTTGCCGCCGCGGATATGGCGCGGGTTGTGCGGTTTGCGCACCGGGCCAGCGGCCTTGGTCGCGAGCACCACATCCTTGCGCCGGCCGCTCTTCGCCAGCCAGGTGCCGATGTAGGTCTCGGTCAGTCCCTGCGTTTCGGCGCGCGGCGGCACCGGGTACATCTCCGCGGTGTCGATGAAGTTCACGCCGGCATCGAGCGCGCAGTCAATCTGCGCATGGGCTTCGGATTCGCTGTTCTGCTCGCCCCAGGTCATGGTGCCAAGGCAGATGGCACTCACCTTCAGGCCGGTGCGGCCGAGTTCGCGGTATTCCATCGGGACCCCTTCGACTAGTCTTCGATCTGCTGCAGTTCGTAAAGGCGGCGGTAGATGCCGCCGTCGATCGCCATCAGATCGTCATGGTGGCCGCGCTCGGCGATGCGGCCATGGTTGAGTACGGTGATCGCGTCGGCATCGCGGATCGTCGACAGCCGGTGTGCGATGGCAATGATCGTCACCCGGCCGCGAAGTTCCGCCAGCGCGGCTTGCACCACCTGTTCGGTTTCGCTGTCGATGTGCGAGGTGGCTTCGTCGAGCAGCAGGATCTTCGGTTGCCCTGCCAGCGCACGCGCGATCGCGATCAGCTGTTTCTGCCCCACCGACAGGCGCGCGCCCCCCTCGCCCAGCGGCGTGGCGTAGCCCTCGGGCAGCGCGAGGATGAAGTCGTGCGCACGGGCAGCGCGGGCGGCGGATTCGATCTCGCCATCGCTAAGCCCGCGCCCCATGTCGATGTTCTCGCGTGCATTGGCGGCGAGGAGGAAGGGCTCTTGCGGCACCAAGCCGACGGCGCTGCGGAAGGTGGCGTCACCCAGTTCGCTGATCGGCGTGCCGTCGATCTCGATCGCTCCGCACTGCGGCGCGTAGAAACGCAGCAGCAGCGCGAGCAGCGTGCTCTTGCCGCTGCCGGTGTGGCCGACGATGCCGTGGAAACTGCCGGCGGCGATCGTCAGCGACAGATCATGGATCACCGGATGGGCCGGGTCGTAGCCGAACGCGAGCTCACGCAGCGCGACTTCCCCGGCGCCGATGCGGCCGCTTTCGCCCGCCGGCGCGGCCAGCGGTTCGGCGAGCAAGGTACCGACGCGCGACGCAGCAATCAGCGATTGCTGCAGTTGCGAGAACTGCAGCGTAATCTGGATCAGCGGCTCGATCACGCGTGCCATCAGGCCGACGAAGGCGTACAGCACGCCCACCTCGGCCACGCTGCCGCGCCCGGCGAAACTCGCCAGCACACCGACCAGCAAGAGCACATTGAGCAGATCGAGTGCGGGGCGCAGTAGCCAGGCGTTGGCGCGCAACTCGGCGCGGCGGGCTTCGTAGTGCGCGCGGTTGGCCTGCTCGAAGCGCGCGGCAAAGCGCCCGGCGGCGCCGGTGGCCTGCAGCACCGGCATGCCGGCGATCGATTCGGCAATCTGCGCGTTGATCTCGCTGCGCAGCTCACGCGCACGCGCCACGGCCGGCGCAGAGAGGCGCTTGTAGAACCAGACGATCCCGATCACGGCCGGGATCAGCAGCGTCACCACGCCCATCAGGCGCGGATCCAGCCAGGCCATCGCGGCGAGCGATCCGCACAGCACGATCACGCTGTCGAGCATCACGAATAGCACCTGCACGTACAGTGCCTTCACCGCCTCGGTGTCGTTCGTCACCCGGCTGACAAGCTGGCCGGTGATCGCACGGTCGAAGTAGGCGACCGGCAAGCGCAGCACATGGCCGTACACCCGCTCGCGCAAGCGCTGCACCGAACGGGCGGCGACGCCGGACAAGCTCAATAGCTGCAGGTAGCGCAGGCCGTTGGCGCACCACACGGCGAGCAGACTGCCGCCGATCAGCAGCGCGATGCCGCCGATATCGGCGCGGCGCGGGATCAGGTAGCCGTCGATGAAGGCCTTGCCCAGCATCGGCCCCAGCACTTCGAGCCCGGCCGCGCAGGCAAGCCCGAGCAGTGCGATCAGCAGCCGCCGCGATTCGGGTCGCGCAGCCTGTGCCAGCAGCGCCGCAGCGCGGGCGAGGTCGCCGCTAGTGTTGTTGTGTTCAGGCTGCATCGAGGCTCGCCTCCAGTTGCTGGTAGCGCCACTGGCTGGCGTACCAGCCGTTGCGTTCGAGCAGTTCGGCATGTGTGCCGGCTTCGATGACGCGCCCATAGCGCAGCACCAGCGTGTGCTCGGCATCCATCACCGCCGAGAGCCGGTGGCTGACGATGATCACCGTGCGGCCGCGGCGCGCGTCGCGCAGGTGGCTCAGGATGCGCGTCTCGGTTTCGGTGTCGACCGCCGAGAGCGCGTCATCGAGCAGCAGGATCGGCGCGTCCGACAGCAGCGCGCGCGCAATCGCCACCCGCTGGCGCTGCCCGCCGGAGAGCGACACGCCACGCTCGCCGACCGGTGTTTCGTAGCCCTTGGGCAGGCGCAGGATATCGTCGTGGATCGCCGCCAGCCGCGCGGCCCGCTCGATCTCGGTGCGACTCGCATCCGGTTTGGCGAGTGCGATGTTGTCAGCAATCGACGCCGAGAACAGGAAGGCCTCCTGCGGCACCCAGGCCATCGCGGCACGCAGCGCATCGAGCGAATAGTCGGCGAGCGGCCGGCCGCCCCAGCGCAACGCACCCGATTCGGCCACGTCCTGACGCAGCAGCAAGCGGATCAGCGTTGATTTGCCGGCGCCGGTGGCGCCTACGAGACCGAGCGTATGGCCGGCTTCAAGCCGCAGATTGACGGCGTCGAGCGCCGGAGCCGTCTGCCCCGGGAAGCGGTAGGTCACCTCGCCCAATTCCAGCGCCGCATCACCGGCGGGCGCTGCCAGCGTGCCGTGATCCGGCATCTCCGGCGCGGCTTCGAGCACCGGCTGCAGGCGCTCCCAGGCGGCACGGCCCCGCTCGATCAGCGACAGCACATGGCCCGCCGCGAACATCGGCCAGATCAGTTGCCCGAGATACATCGAAAAACCAGTCAGCAGGCCGATCGTCAGCTCGCCCTGCCACACCAGCCAGCCGCCCAGCGACAGCGTCAGCGCGCTGGCGGCCGACAAGGCGAGGCCGACCGCCGGTTCGTAGGCCGCTTCCCAGCGCTGCGCGGTGTCGCCGGCCTTTGCAGCAGCCGCTGTGAGTTCGGCGAAATGCGCGCTGCTGCGCGCCTCCAGACCCAGCGCGCGCACCGTGCGCACCCCGGCCAGCGTTTCCTGAACGTGATCGTTGAGTTTGCCGAAACGGGCGAGCGAATCGCGCCATGCATGGTGCACATGGCGCGAGATGCGCCAGAACGCGAAGGCCATGAAAGGGAACGACAACAAGGCAGCAAGGCCCAATCGCCAGTCGATGCCCAGCGTCATCATCGCGACCACCAGGATCAGCGTCATCGTGCCATCGAAGCCCGCGAGCAGCGCTTCACCAACGGTGAGTTCCACCGCGTCGATGTCGTTGGTCGCCCGCGCCATCAGGTCGCCGGTGCGGCTGCCCTGGAAGAAGCGCGCGCCCTGCAGCGTGAACTGGCGGTAGAGCTTGGTGCGCAGCTCAACACCGAGCTGGTAGGCGGCGGAGAACAGCGCCAGCCGCCAACCCACCCGCAGCACGTAAATCGTCAGCCCCATCGCGACGAGGATCGCGAACTCGCCCAGCAGCGCGCTCGGCGCGACCTGACCATGCACCAGCCGGTCGATGATCGCCGCGACGCGGCGTGGCACCCACACGGTCAGGATCGCGATGCCGGCCAGCATCACGGCAGAAGCGGAATAGGCGCGCCAGTGGCGGCGCACGAAGGCGGCTACGAGGGCTGCGAGACTCATCGGGGTGTCCGGGGCGGGAAGGCACTCGCCGCAGCCGGGTGGGCGCAGCGGGCGAAGGCTCGCATTCTACGGCGCGAGCTTGCCCGCGATGTGTCGCCGATGTAACGCGGGGGGGCGAACGCCGATCAGCCTCGCCGCGCCGTTCTTCGCGGCGCCGCCGCCCACGGAATGTCGGCCTGCAGTACCGCCTTCGGCCCCACCCACTGCGGCGTCTGCACATAGCCCAGATCCTTGATGCGCGCCTGAACGCCTTCCATCAGCTTGGCAAAACTCAGGTTGCGCCCGCGCCGCCGCTCCGCACCCAGCATCTCGCTCAGACAATAGGTGAAAGCACCGTAGGAGGTGACGCCGTGGCGATACTCGGCCGCCAGCTGCGATTCGCGGCAGGCATAGAGCAGCACCGGCAGGTAAGGCCCCTGATGGCCGTAGGCCTTGCGGGCGGCATCGTAGTGCTTGTCATCGTGACCGCGCAGGCCGGTCGCGCAGCCCAGGCGCGACATGCCGCGCGCATTGGTAACGGTGTTCTTGTCGGCGGCGACGCGCGCCGCCTCTTTCTGCGCCGACACCCATTCGCGCGGCACCCACATCTGCGAATCGGCGTCCCAGCGCAGCGCGCGGTGGCGGATGTCGTCGGGCGGCGTCAGACCGCGCGGACGGCCGCCGTCGCGTGTCATGCCGCCGGAGTGGCAGCAATCGAACATGGCGATGAAGCGCGCGTCGTAGGGCAGTTGCGTGTAGAGCTCGCGGAACTGCTTGTCGGTGATGGCATGCGCGGCAGTCCAGTCGAAGTCGACCGGGCACAGGCATTCGTCCATCCGGTCGCTCTCGCCGCGCGGATTCAAGGACGGCATCTGCGCGCCATGGCCGGAGTAGAACAGGAAGCGCTCGTCGCCGGCGCGGGTGTCGTCGAGCAACCAGTGCAGGCGTTCGACAATACCCTCGGCGGTGGCGCGCGAATCGAGCACCACGCGGATCTCGTCCGGCGCAAAGCCCGATTCCTGCAGCGTCGCGCTCATGCGGAACACGTCGTTCACACAGCCTTCAAGGCGCGCAGCAGGGTCGGGGTACTGGTTGATGCCGATCAGCAGCGCCTTGCGGTTCGGTGCCGGCGCCGCGGCGCGCTTGCCGCGGCCAGCGTTGCCACCGCGCAACGCAGCGTCAAAGACCTTTTCGCCCAGCGCACGCGACTTCGATGGCGGGGTGAAGACGCGGCGCCAGACATCTGCGACGGTTGCCGGATGGCCAAGGTAGAAAGCAGCATCGTGGTTGAGCAGGTCGTTCGGCTTGTCGAAGGGGGTCTGCACCTGGGTGAAGCTGGCATCGTCGAGCCTGATCGGCGCGGTGAAGACATGGTCGTTGCGGTTGTAGAGGTGATACCAGTGCCCGATGCCGCTGATCGGCACGATGCGCCCGCCGAACACATCGCCGCGTACCGCGGGGTTGGCAATCTGCGAACCGAAGGTGATCAGCTTGCGGCCAGCCATTGGTGCCGGACTCTGCGTGAAGGTGTCGTAGGCGATCAGCGTGCCGAGGCTATGCGCGCACACCAGATCCGGCTCTTCGGCCGCGAGCCGCGTCGCAAGCAGTTTGCGCAGGTCGGCACGCAGGGTTTCGTCGGCGACCCATTGCGCCACCATGCCGGCCGTCCAGCGCACCGTGCTGCCGACCTCCCCTAGCCCGCGCGTGCCGGCGCCTCCAGTGAAGAGGCCGCCGATACCGCTTGCCAGCAAGCGCAGGCCGGCCTCGGCGTAGTCGTTGAAGTTGGCGCCCGACTTGGCGAACAGCGCGTCGTATTCGAGATAGGCGAAGCTCGGTTCCATCGCCTCTCCAGCGGCCAGCAAGGCACCACGGATCGCCGCTTCCCACGCGGGGCGGAAGGCGTTGTCCTTCTCTTCATGGCTGACGCCGTGGATGCAGAAGATCTTCATGGTGGGCTCCAAGGCAGAGGTATTTCATGGGTGTAGCACAGCATTGACCCGCCTTGCAGTTTTTCGACTTCCGCCCGCGCGATCGCAAGCCTCCGCGCAGCGTGAACGACCGTGGAAGCCGGACATTCGCGCCCACTACGCGTCACAAGCGGTAGGGTTCCACCACCGCGTTCATCCGTTGCGCGAGGTCGGCCAGTTCATGGGCGAGGTGGGCGCTGCTCTGGGCGGCACCTGCGCCTTCTTCGGCCATCTGCGCGATGCGTTCGACGTTCTGCGCCACCGCGGTGCTGGCGCTGCCCTGTTCGCGCATGGCGTCGGCGATCTCGCCCACGGTTTCGACAGTGCGGCGGCTGCCCGCTTCGATACGGGTGATCGCTTCGCTGGCGTTGCCGGCGCGCGTTACACCGGATTCGACCCGTTGCACCGCAGTGGCCATGTGCTGCGAGGCGGCTGCGGTTGCGCCGCGCATGGCTTCGATGGTCTGCCCGATCTGCTGGGTGGACAGCGCGGTACGCTCGGCCAGCTTGCGCACCTCATCTGCCACCACCGCAAATCCGCGGCCCTGTTCGCCGGCCCGGGCCGCCTCAATGGCCGCGTTGAGTGCGAGCAGATTGGTCTGGTCCGCGACTTCCTTGATCACCTGCACCACGCTGGAAATCTGTTCGCCCTGCTCGCCGAGGCTGACGATCTGCGCCGACGCCGCATGCACGATGTCGGCGATCTCGTTGATGTCGCCCACGGTCTGCTCGATCACCCGCTTGCCATCGCTTGCCTGTTGCCCGGAGGCGTCCGCAAGTTCGCGGGTTTCCCCGGCGCGATCGCCGACATGGCTGATGCTCACCGTCATCTGCTCGACGCTCGCCGCCATGCTGGCTGCCGCGGTGCTTTGCTGGTCCGACGCAGCCGCCACCTGGCGCGAGGTGCTGGCCAGCGCGCCCGCCGATGCGGCCACCGCGGAGGCCGACTGCTGGATTTCGCCGAGGTTCGCATGCAGGCGTGCGATGAGGCGGTTGAACGCACCGGCCATCAACCCGAGTTCGTCTTCACCATGCACCGGTGCGCGGACGGTGAAGTCCAGATCGCTTTCGATGCGGATGACGCTGGTTTCCAGCGCATGCACCGCACGCATGATGTCGCGCACCAGCAGGAAGCCGGCGGCGAGTACCAACGCCGCGCCAACCACGATGATGCCCCACGCCAGCAACTGGCCGTTACGCGAATCGGCCTCGGCGCGCGCGCTCTGTTCGTCGGCCAGGCGCTTGTGGTACTCGTTGTGGGCCTTGAGGTTTGCAGTTACCGCGTCGCCGGCCGGCTTCCAGCGGCTCACGATGATTTCGCGCGCCGCCGCAGTGTCGTTGCGGCGCGAGGCCTCGAGGACCTCGGCAAGGATCACCACGTAGGCGTCGACCGACTTGCGATCGGTGTCGAGCAAGGCGCGGTCGGCGTCGTCGACCAGGTGCTCTTCGTAGTGTTTGAGCGCGTCGGCCACCGCACTGCGAGCAGCGTCGATGGTCTGCTCGAGTGCGCTTTTGCGCTCAGCAGCATCGGCGAGAATGTGCGCGTAAGCATTGACGCGGATGAGGAAGAAGTTGCGTTCGATCGCGGTGAGCGTCTCGATCGCCGGCAAGGTTTTCTTGTGTACGCCATCGAGACTGTTCATCGCCGTGCGGGCGACGAATCCGCCAACGAGGCCGACGGCGACCAAAGCCAGGACGGCCCCCCAGACCAGCAACCAGAGACGCTTCGCTATGCTCAGTTTCATCGGGATACTCCGTTTCAGGAGAATGATCGGCGCCCCGGCCGCATGCTGGGGCAAGAATGGTGACGACGGTCGTACCGGCGAACGCTAACGCATCGGGATCGGCGCCTTCAGCCAAAACTTTAGGCGCCCGTGACGTATGTTTTGATTGCCATCAAGTGACTTGCCCCCCGCGGATTGGCACGGTGAATTCAGGCCACCGGACCCCCGAGAGAAAAACGGAGATACGTATGAGAATCAAGTGCTTGGTCATTGCATGCCTCTCGATTTTCATCGCAGCAGCGGCGTCGGGCGCGACGGTTTCTCAGGCTGAATTGCAGCGCCCGGAAGGTGTTCGTCACTATCTGGTGGCGACACCGGTGCGGTCGGACGTCGGCAAGCATCCGCTGATCGTCCTGCTACACGGCCACACCGGCAGCGCAGCACAGGTGCTCGGGCAAAAGCACACGGCCGCACCGATGTCGACGTGGCTGGCGATCGCAGATCGCGAGGGGCTGGTGGTGGTCGCCCCGGACGGCGCGCGGGGCGACGACGGCAAGCAGGGCTGGAACGACTGCCGGGGTGATGCCAGCTCGAATCCGAAGACCGACGACGTCGGATTCATCGACGCGATCATCGCGCGCGAGATCGCCGAGCATGCGGCCGACCCGGATCGGGTCTTCGTGATGGGCATGTCGAACGGCGGCATGATGGCTTTCCGGCAGGCGATCGAGTCCCGTCACGGACTCGCCGGCTTCGCAACGATAGGCGCCTCGATGGCGTTGCAGAACCGTTGCCGGTCACCCCTGACGCCAGTGACTGCGCTCGTCGTGGCAGGGACTGCCGACCCGCTGGTGCCGTACACCGGCGGCACCGTCGGATTTCACCCCGGCGACGCGCGTGGCGGCGTGATCGGCGTCGAAAAGGCCGTCGACGTGTGGCGCCGGCTCGCCGCGCTGCCGGATACGCCGGCTACGGTCACGACTTTCGAACACCGTGACGCGTCGGATCCGACCCGTGCAATCCGCACCGTGTGGGGTGAGGATCCGAAACGCGTGCAAGTGGAACTCGTGAAAATATCCGGCGGCGGGCATATCGAACCCAGCATCACGCAACGCATTCACTGGCCCTACACCAAACTCGTCGGCAAGCAGAACGGCGATTTCGACATCGCGGAAGAAGCCTGGCTGCTTTTCAAGAACAAGCGCAGAGCGGAGCCGCATTAGCGCGCCGGTCGCACCACCTTGAAAAGAAAAGGCGCACCCCGAAGGGCGCGCCTTGATACCGACCGCGTTGCGGCGATCAGCGGGTACGACGACGGGTGATCACGCCAAGGCCGAGCAGACCTGCCAGCAGGGTGGCCCAGGACGAGGGTTCCGGCACAGCCGAAACGCTGACCTTGTCGAGCGAACCGCCGTAGCTGTCGCTGACGCCCGCGGCCATGAATCCGAGGGTCGACATCGGGCCGGTCGCGACGAAGTTGAAATCGATCTCCTGCCAGACGTTGCCGGACTTGCCGATGCCACTGCCCGAAGCGGTCTTGGCGACCGTTCCGTTCAGCAGCGCGAGGATGTCGTTCGAGTTGCTCGCCACACCCTGGCGCGGCGAGTAGAAGAACGACACCTTGTAGCTCTGGCCGATCGTCGTCTCGAAGGCTTGCGAAATCCACGAGTTCTTGGTCGTGTCGAGTTCGACGAAGTTCTTGCCGTCATAGGCCGTGCCGGCAACGTTGTCGCGGATCTCGACGCCCTTGCCACCCACTTGCCAGCCGGCGAGGGAGGAGTAGATGTTCCAGGTGCCAGCCTTCTGGCTGACGCTTTCAAAGCTACCGTTTTCGATCAGGTTGATCGGCGCCGCCGAGGCGGCCCCGATCAACGCGAAGCCGGCTGCGCTCACCAGCGCGGCACGGAAGAATCGCGAGCTTACAGGGGTCATTGAATGCTCCTAGGGGAAGTAATCGTGTTCACGCAGTGATGCCTCTGCCGGGGCCGAAACGAGTTCGATCTGACAGATCTCCTGCGACAACATGATATTTCCATCGCTAAAAGCAATTTTGTTGATTGTTGTTGCGGCGCGGAATTCTTCACGCTTTTCCAACGAGAGGCTGGCGCGCGCACCGGATTGGCGCGTGTTTTCACCGTGCTGGCGCGCGCAGGCGGGCAGAGACGGGCGCGCAGCACCCGCACGGCCCCTGCCCGGCACGCCGCAGCGGGGTCTTTGTGCCGCCCGGCAACTAGCGGGGACGTCAGCGGCGGCGACGCCTGTGGCAGCGCCTACGTCCCGGTCGCATCAGCTGACACCAGCACCGTTGCCAGCGGCTTGGCGAACGACGCCGGGCGGCACCCGGCCACGCGCCCTCCTCAGCCAGCCGTGATGATGCCGCAGCCGATCCGGGGGCCCGCGTTGCCGAGCGGTTGCGAATGGTAGTCGTCGGCGTCGCGGTGCACGATCACGGGCTTGCCGACGATGCCGTACTTGCCCGGGGTCAGCGTGATGGTGTCGACATCCTGCGACAGCACGCCGACACCGCTGGCGTCCGTCTTCAGGTTGAACATCGCGCCGGCATGGCGCATTTCGGTTCCCGGGTGTCCATGCGGATGCTGGTCGGGATTCAGGTGCCCCGCGGTCTTGGTGCCGTCGCCGGAACAGTCCGCCACATCATGGACATGGAAACCATGTTCCGCGTTGGGCTTGAGGCCAGAGACACGGGCATCGACATGCACCTTGCCGCCCGGAATCTCAACGAAAGAAACGGCGCCCATCGGCGCGAGGCCTGCCGCTGCGGCTGAAGCAGTCGGGCGGATTTCGGCGACTGCGCGCAGCGGTGCCGGCGGGGTGCTGGCGCAGGCGGACAGCAAGCCCAGCAGGAACAGCGTGGGCAGCGTTTTCTTGTGCATGGTGTGATCTCCGATGGGGTGACGGTTTTTCATCGTAGATCACGCGCTCGTCCGCCGCCTTGAAAGAAAACGGCACGCGCAATGCGTGCCGTTTGCGTCGAGCTGCGGGGGGCGACTCACACGATCGGCTTGGCGTCCGCCTGGATCGCGGTGAGCGCGATCGTGAACACGATGTCGTCGACCAGCGCGCCGCGCGACAGATCGTTCACCGGCTTGCGCAAGCCTTGCAGCATCGGACCGACCGACACCACGTTGGCAGAACGCTGCACCGCCTTGTAGGTGGTGTTGCCGGTATTCAGATCGGGGAACACGAAGACCGTCGCCTGGCCGGCGACCGGGCTGCCCGGCGCCTTCTGGGCCGCGACGTCCTTCACGGTGGCGGCGTCGTACTGCATCGGGCCGTCGAGCACCAGTTCCGGGAAGCGGGTCTTGGCCAGCTCGGTGGCCTTGCGCACCTTCTCGACATCGTCGCCGCTGCCCGACGCGCCGGTGCTGTAGCTGATCATCGCAACCTTCGGGTCGATACCGAAGGCAGCGGCGCTGTCGGCACTCTGCTTGGCGATGTCGGCGAGTTCTTCGGCGGTCGGGTCGGGGTTGATCGCGCAGTCGGCGTAGACCAGCACCTGTTCCGGCATCAGCATGAAGAAGCAGGACGAGACGATCGAAGAACCCGGCGCCGTCTTGATCAGTTGCAACGCCGGCCGCACCGTGTTGGCGGTGGTATGCACCGCGCCGCTGACCAGGCCATCGACCTCGTCCACCGCCAGCATCATCGTGCCCAGCACCACCGTGTCTTCCAGTCCGGCGCGCGCCTGGCCCGGCGTGAGGCCCTTGCTCTTGCGCAGTTCGACCATCGGCGCGACATAACGCTCGGCGATCGCATCCGGCTCGAGGATCTCGACGCCCGGCGGCAGTTCGATGCCCTGTGCGTCGGCCACGGCCTCGATCGAGGCTCGCTTGCCGAGCAGCACGCAGCGCGCGATGCCCTTTTCGGCACAGATTGCCGCGGCGCGCACGGTGCGCGGCTCGTCGCCCTCGGGCAACACGATGCGCTTGTTGGCCTTGCGCGCCTTCTGGATCAGCTGGTAGCGGAAGGCCGGCGGCGACATCCGCGTCGATCCGGCCACATCGAGGCCGGCACAGATCGCTTCGCCGTCGATCTGTTCGGCGACGCTCTCGATCACGGTGTTCATGCGGTCCAGATCGTCCTGCGGCACTGCCGACGGCAGGCGACTGATCCGGGCCGCGGTTTCGTAACTGTCGCCGTCGGTGCGCAGCACCGGCAGGCCGCCGTGAAAGGCGAGCGAACCGAACTTCTCGATACGCGGGCTGATGAAGCTGTGGTGCGTCAGCAGCAGGCCGGCGAGCTGGATGCCGTTGCTCGCGGCCAATGCGGTGGCGAGCATCACATCGTCGCGGTCGCCCGCGCTCACCACCAGCGCACCCGGCTTCAGGCGCGGAATCACTTCCGACACCGAGCGCGCCGCGACCACCGTTTCCATCACACGTCGGGATTCAATCTCGCCCTTGATCATGACCTCGGCGCCAAGGTGCTTGGCCAGGTCGATGGTGCGCGGTGCGGACAGCGCCGGATCGTTCTTGATCACGCCCCACACCGGCACATCGCCGATCTGGGCAGTCACCGCTGCCTCGTCGAAGCCTTCGTCCGCGTGGTTGAAGATCACCCCGGCCACGCGCCGCCCAGCGTTGCGCACCTGCGCGATCATGTAATTGGTCTGGGCGATGCCTTCGGCGTCCGCCGCGCTCGCCACCAGCACCACATCCGCCTGCAGGCTGCGCGCGATGTCACCGGACAAACGCGGGATGAAGGCGCGGCTCGGGTCGGCGTGGATCCCCTCGACCACCAGCACATCGGCGCCGTCGGTCGAGGACATCGCGAGGCTGACGATCTGTTCGAGCAGATCGTCGGTTTTGCCGCCGGTGATGTGCTCGGTGACCAGCGTCATCGGCAGCGGGTCCGGCGTGCCTTCGACATGGCAGATGCTGCGCGCAAACAGCACCGAGGGTTCGGTGTCCGGCGTGCGCTTGGTGACCGGTTTGACGAAGGCTGCCTTCAGGCCGCGCCGCTGCAGCGCCCTGAGCAGGCCTAGCGAGACCGAGGTGAGGCCGACGTTGGGTCGTGTCGGCGCAACGAAATACGTACGCATGGGGGAGCTCCGCTCGTGGTCAGTAGCCCCTCCGGTCAGCCGGGGGGTGTTTTGTGCGGTGCATGATAGTCGGTCGGAAATACTATTTTGTTGACATGACAGGGATGGCCGACAAGTTTCCGGAATCCACCCCGTTTACAAAGGCTTGCCCGCCGCACCGCAAAGTTGTCCGAAGCTGCGGCACCGACCTTGCAGGCCTCTTGACGCCCGCTGCGGCCGGCACACTGCGGTACCATCTGCGCCCTTCGCCCTAAGCTGCACCCAGGTGGTACACGATGCAACGCCCTGCCCGCCCCGAACTGCTCGCGCCTGCCGGCTCGCTCGCCATGCTGGACACCGCCTTCGCCTTTGGCGCCGACGCGGTCTATGCCGGCCAGCCGCGCTACAGCCTGCGCGCCCGCAACAACGAATTCGGCAGCCTTGAGAACCTGCAGACCGGCATCGACCGCGCGCATGCACTCGGCAAGCAGTTCTACCTGGTCAGCAACGTCTTTCCCCACAACGCCAAGGTACGCACCTATCTGGCCGACATGGCGCCGGTGGTGGCGCTGAAACCCGACGCGCTGATCATGGCCGACCCCGGCCTGATCGACATGGTGCGCGAAGCGTGGCCGGAGATGCCGGTGCATCTCTCGGTGCAGGCCAACACCGTCAATTACGCCACCGTGCGTTTCTGGGGAAAGATGGGCGTGCGCCGCATCATCCTCTCGCGCGAACTTTCGCTCGACGAGATCCGCGAGATCCGCGAGGCCTGCCCGGAGATGGAGATCGAGGTCTTCGTTCATGGCGCGCTGTGCATCGCCTACTCCGGTCGCTGCCTGCTGTCGGGCTACTTCAACCATCGCGACCCGAACCAGGGCACCTGCACGAATTCCTGCCGCTGGAAGTACGACGTCAAGCCGGCCGAGATCGACGCCACCGGCGACGCCTGCTGCAGCACCCCGGCGCCGGCAGCCGAGAACCCGGCCTCGAAGGTGTATCTGATCGAGGAAGAAACCCGTCCGGGCCAGCTGATGCCGATCGAGGAAGACGAGCACGGCACCTACGTCATGAACTCGAAGGACCTGCGCGCGATCGAGCATGTGGCCAAGCTGGTCGAGATCGGCGTGCATTCGCTCAAGATCGAGGGCCGCACCAAGTCGCCCTACTACGTCGCCCGTACCTGCCAGAGCTACAGCCGCGCGATCGACGACGCGCTCGCCGGTCGGCCGCTCGACATGCGCCTGCTCTCCGAACTCGACGGCCTCGCCAGCCGCGGCTACACCGACGGCTTCTACGAGCGCCACCATACGCAGGAATACCAGAACTACCTGCGCGGACATTCGGAATCGGATCGCAGCCAGTACGTCGGCGATCTCACCGGCTACCGCGCAGACGGGCTCGCCGAAGTCGCGGTGAGGAACAAGTTCTCGGTCGGCGACCGCGTCGAGGTGATCCACCCGAGCGGCAACCATGTCGTCGCGATCGAAGCCATGTTCAAGGCCGACGGCACGCCAACCACGGTTGCGCCGGGCGACGGTCATCATGTCCGGGTGCAGTTGCCGTCCGGTTGCGCGGGGGCGTTCATCGCGCGCTTTCTGTAAGGCGCCGGGCTGAGCCACGCTCAGCGCGCCTCCCAGCCACGGTACTGCATGATGTTTTCACGGGTGACGAGGCGGGTGTCGAGCAGCATGCGGCCGCGCTTCACATTCTTTCCCTCGTGCAGCGCCAAGCCGATGTCGACGCCACGGCGCCCCATTTCCGCCGGCACCTGCGCGGCGCTCGCGACGATCAGCCCGGGCCGTTTCATCGCCGCCTCGATATCCGGCGACCCATCGACGCTGCCGATCAAGACCTGATTCAGCCCGGCCTGCTGCGCCGCCATTTCCGCACCCAAGGCCTGCCGGTCATTGATGGTGAATACTGCATCGATCTGGTGGTAGGTATCGATGTGCTTGGCCATCACGTCGCGCCCGCCCCACGGCGACGCGAGCCCGTCGCCCTCGTCGGTGAGCAGGGTCACACCTGGGAATTCCTTGAGCGCGGTGCGGCAGCCCTGCACCCGATCCACCACCGACGAGACCTGCGGGCCGTTCTGGATGATGAATCGCCCCTTGCCCTGCAGCCGTGTCGCAAGTTCCCTGCACACCGAGGCGCCCGCGCCGACATTGTCGGACTGGATCATTACGTCTGCACCTTCTGCGTCTACATCGACCGCCACCACCGCAATGCCGGCATTGCGCGCCCGCGCCACCGCCGGCCCTAACTCGACCGGATTGGCTGCCGCGATCAGGATCACCTCGACATGCGCGGCGATGAACCGATCCATCTCGCGGATCTGCGCCGCGGCATCGAATTCCGCGCCCGAAACCAACACCTTGGCATTCGGGTTCAGTTCGCGGACGCGCTTTTCCGCGGCGCGGATGATCGCGGTGAAATAGGGGTTCGACGGCGACGGCGTGGTCACACCGACCAGCTTCACCGGCGCAGCGACTTCCGCCGCCGCAGCGACTGGCGCCAGCATCGGGAGAGCGGCGAAGGAAAGACCGAACACCAGATTGCGTGCGAACTTCATGTCATGGCTCCTTGCTTGCGCTGGTCTTGCTTGGCTGGGGCGATCGCCATCGCTTGGGCATCACCATTGATCTGTGCTTCCGGTGCCACACGCGGCAGGGTTACCACGAAGCGGGCGCCACGCCCGGGGGCGCTCTCGAGCACGATTCGCCCGCCCAGCACCTGGGTCACGAGCGTGAAGACGATGTGCATGCCGAGCCCGCTGCCGCCCTGCCCGAGTCGGGTGGTAAAAAACGGGTCGAAGACCTTGCGCTGGTGCTCGATCGGAATGCCGCAACCGTCGTCGCAGACCTCCAGCTCGACGCGATCCGGGCCGGCCACTCGCCCGATCACGCGGACCAGGCCCGCACTGTCCGCGCCAAAGCCATGGATGCGGGCGTTCTCGACGAGATTGGAAACCACCCGCGCCAGCGCGCCGGGGAAGGAATCGAGCTGCAGATCGCCGCTCAGTTCGAGCTCCAGCCCGACGTGTCCGTTGCGGAAAGCCGGTCGCTGCATGGCGACGATCTCTTCGAGCGAATGCGCAAACGAGAACACGCGCCGCTGCTCGCTGGTCTGATCCACCGCGACCTGCTTGAAGCTGGAGATCAGTTCGTGGGCTGCCTCGAGGTTGCGCGTCAGCAGCGACGTAGCCTCGTCGCAGGTGCGCAGGAATCCGAGCAGCGCGCTGCGTCTGAGGGCCCCGGCTTCGACCGCATGGCGCAAAACCCGGGTTTCGTGAGCCATGGTCGTTGCCAAGGTGACGCTGTTGCCAATCGGTGTGTTCAGTTCGTGCGCGACGCCCGCCACCATGGCGCCCAGCGACGCCAGCTTCTCTTGCCGCACCAGTTCGTCCTGCGCACTGCCGAGTTCAGCCACGGTGAGGATCAGTTCGCGATTCACCGATTCGAGTTCGGCGGTGCGTTCAGCCACTTTCGACTCCAGCCCCTGATTGAGGGCCGCGAGCGCCTCGCGGTTCTGCCAGTCTTCGGTGGTGTCGCGCGAACTTGTGATCAGGTAGCGCGCCTGCCCGATCACGAACAGCCGCGCCGACATCGAACAGCGCCGGCGCTCGCCGCTGCGGCGCCAGAAGTACAGATCGAGGTTCTCGAGCCCGCCCCCGCCGACACGGATCGCGTCCATGATCCGCGCCATCGTCGACGCATCCGGCACGATCCCCAGTTCGAGCGGCGTGTGCCCGACCGCCTCGCCACGGCTGTAGCCCGACCACTGCTCCCAGGCGCGGTTCACCGCCATGTACTTGCCGCTGGCGAAGTCGTGCAGCGTCCACGCGTCGGGGGATAGTTCGAACGCGGTCGCGAAACGCTCTTCGCTTTCGCGCACCTGCTGCTCCGCCCGATTGCGAGCGGTCACATCCACACACTGCAGGATCACCAGCACCCGCCCCCGCACCGGCACCGCCTGCGCGCTCAATTCGCACTGCAGCGGCGGGCGATCGGGCAGCGAAAGGCTCAGCGGTCGCGCCACGATGGCCGGCGCACCACGCGCCAGCGCCACCAGCGATGGCAGCAGCGGCTCGGCGTTATCGAGCAGCCCCAGCGCATCGACGCTCGCACCGAGCACCGCCGCTTCGCGCTGCCCGGTCAGCGCGAGCCAGGCGTAGTTCACCTCGCGTACCGTGCCGGAATCGGGCGCGACAATCAGCGCTGGCAGCGGCCCCTCGCGAAAGAGCGTGGCGAATTTGTCCTCGGATTCCTCGAGCGCAGCGCGGGTAAGCCGCTGTTCGTCGGCACTGCGATCGCGCGCCAGCAAGGCGCTCGCAAAGTGTTGGCGCACCACCACCAGCGTCGCGTACATCATGATCGCGAAGAAACTGAAGGTCGCAGCCTGGTTGTAGATCATCAGCCGGGAATCGCCGGCCCCGCCGTGTTCCAGCTGGATCTGGCCAGCGCCCCACAGCAAGCCGAGCACACCGACCAGCGCCAGCGCGCCGGCGCGCCGGCCCAGCACCAGCGTCGCGATGACGATGGCGATGAAGCAGCCGGACATCTGCAGCACGCGGATCGTCCCGAGGCGCAGCGCGACCGACAAGGCAATCGCAGTGCACAGCAGCATCAGTACGACCGCCACCGCGCGCACGATGCCGCGCCGTAGCATCGCAAAGAACAGCGGCCAGAAGGCCAGCGCCGCGAGCAGGGAATACATCGCCGTCGGGCTGGAATACCAGCCGCTTGCGGCCATGAAGAGCACGAAGGCCAGGGTCAGCAGGCCGATCACGACGAGCAGGTCGCGCATCAGGGTCGCGAGCTGATCCCCGCGCCCGAACCCCGCCCCGCTCGCTTCCAGCTCGATCAATCGCCGCCAGGTATCGCGCATGCCCCTTCGCCGGAATCACCCCTGTCGCAGTGATTACGGCAAGGCGCGCGAATTCCGTAGGTTAGTTGGTCGTTCGACCAGACCTTTGCCAGGCAATCACCGCCTGGGTTGCATGCGCCATGATGCGGTCGCGTTCGTCTTTCGGCAGTTCGCGCGACAGCGCGGCGAACAGTTCTTGCGTGGTCTCCTGCGCCAGCCCTTCGATCGCGAGCCCGTGCGCCAGACAGCGCAACTGGATGTGGGCGAGCGCGTCCGCGACCAGACGCCAGCCCGACTGCGGCATCTGTCGGGTAAGGCCGACCATCAGGCCGCCCAGGGTGCGCAGCACCGCGAGGGCCTCGTCCCGTTCGGCCGCCGCGATCATGGTGTGCCACAGCGCGAGATGGATGCCGCGTCGCAAGTCGACCTTGAACGCAAAGCCGCAGCCCTCGTCATCGTTCAGCCGCGCGAACCACGTCTGGCAGCGGCCTTCATCGGCCACGTCCAGCGTGTCGCGCAGCGCCCCGACCAGCGCGGTAATGCCAAGCAGACCGGCCGGCCCGAAGGCCTGGCTCCAGGCCAGCCCCCACTGGTCAAGCCCGGTCAGCAGCAACGCCATGCGGGCGGGCCGCCCCTCGGCGTCGGCCATCGCCACCCACTCGTTGAGCTGTGCCGCGACCTTCAGCACCGCCGCGACACGTGCTTGCGGTTCGCCCTCGAGGGTCTGTCGGAAGACCTCGGAAAATGCGTCCTGCACAAGGCGCGCAGCCTGCTCCTGGGCGTCGCGGGCAAGGGTGGATTCAAGGGTGTCGGTGGGCAGATTCATCAAGCTTGTCCGGAAAAACGCGAGGCGCGATTGTGCCGCAGACGCGTCACGACGGGCAGACCGCAGCGGTGAGCGCGCGTTTGCGTTCGGCCAGCGGCAGGGCTGCGAGTCGCTTCACCTCGCGGTAGAAGCGCGGCAGGTCGCCGCCGCAGGCACCGAGCAGCGCCGCGAAGGCAGGCACCTTGCCGGTGTAAACACCTACCGATGCGAGCAGGGCGTTGTTGATCGGCTGCGCGAACCAGCGGTCATAGCCGGCGTAACCATTCCAGCGCTCGGCCTTGATCTGGCGATATTCGTCGCCCAAGGCTGCGATCAGTGCCGCCTTGCGGGCCAGCTTGTCGGCCGGCGGCAAGTCGCCTGCATAGAGCGCCTGCAATTCGCCGCGGTACTTGAGCACCAGTGCTCGGAAATCTGCCCGCATCGCTTGCGCGCGGTCGAAACCGGCGCGCAGGCCGTCCTTGCCCGGCTGGCCCATCCACTTCAGCACGCCGACCTCCTCCACCGCGGTGGCGAAGGATTCGTTGAACTCGGTGTCATCCTTGACGTAAGCCACCTGATGCGTGAGTTCGTGGAACAGCAAGCGCGCGAACTCGGTTTCCGGCCACGCGATGAAGGTGGACAGCAGCGGGTCGGAGAACCAGCCCAGCGTCGAGTACGCCGGCACGCCGCCGACGTAGACCTCGAAACCCTGGGTACGGAGTTCCGCCGCGCGCGCATCGGCATCGGCCTTGTCGAAGTAGCCAAGGTAGCCAATGCAGCCGGCGACCGGCACGCACCATTCCTTGAGTCGCATCGACAGCGGGTCCGCGGCAAATACGTTCCACGACACGAAGGGGCGGTCGAGCGCGGTGTAGCGGCTGTAGCTGCGATTGTCCGGCAGTGCGAGCGCGTCAGACGCGAAGCGTCGCACCTGCCGGGCGCGCTGCAACTGTTCGCGCAGCGCCGCCGGGGTGGCAGCGTCCTGCAGCACATCGTCGATCGGGCGGCTTCGGGCGAGCAGGTCGAGCTGTCCGCTGGCCGCCTGCCAGTAGTAGGACGGCGATACCGCACAGCCGGACAGCAGCACAGCAAGGAGAGGGAAAAGCAATCGGGGAACGAGCAATCGGCACATCGGCGCGAGCTTATCAGGCTCGCGCGTCGATGCCCCGTCAGGCAGGTGGCGGCAGATGCGCGATGAAGTCCAGCGTGGTTGGGGCCACCCAGGCGGTGCTCGAAGGCGACAGGATGCGTCCGGCCAGCACATGCTGCTGCGCGTCGTCAGCGCCTTTCACCGGCATCAGCTGCGCATGCGTGCCGGCGAAGCGGGCGAGCGTGCGATTCGGGTCGACCACACGGTCATCCGGTGAGTAGAACACCAGAGTCGGCGTATGCCAGCCGGTCAGATCCAGCGAACGTGTCCGATCCACCAGCTGCATCATCGGCACTGTTGCCCGCAAGCGGGTAGCGGGTCTTCCATAGCCGCGCCTGTTCGGGGTTGGCCGGCGTCCAGCTGTGCCATTCGCCGAGAATGCCGGGCGCAAGCTTGGCGACCCACGGCCACAGCAGCGTCTCGGCGGCGGCGTCGCGCGGCCCGAGGTTAGGCGACATCAGCACCAGCGCCGCCACCGTGGGCGCACGGCCGGTGGCGGCCAGCCAGAGTGCCAGCGTCGCGCCGGTCGAGGTGCCGACGAGGATCGTGCGCTCGCCGAGGCGCTCGCCGATCGCCACCGCTTCGAGCCCGCTTTCCACCCAGTCGGACAGGGTCGCCTCGCCCATCGCGGCGTCGCTGCGCCCATGCCCCGCGATGCGGGTAAAGAACGCATCCGCGCCAAGCTGCGCACCGAGGTCTTCGACCAGCGGCGATGTCTCCTGCCGCGAAGCCGAGAAACCATGCAGATACACCAATGAAAACGGGCGTCGCGCGGCACCCGCGCCGGGCGCACGGACGATGCGTTTTTCGGCCCCCGGGATCAGGTCGGGATAACGCGCTTCCGTACTTGCGAGCCAGGCGTCCAGATCGTCGGGCAGCGTCGGCGGATGCACGTCGATGCGCCCATCGGGACGCGGGCCGAGGGCTGCGGTGGCAGCGCCCGCTGCGAGCAGGCCGCCACCGATCAGGCAGGTTCTGCGATCCATTGGCGGCTCCGGAACTGGCAATTGCGCCAGCCTGCCGCAGCCAGATGACAGCCTCGGGTCAGAACGGCGCGGTGCGCTGCTCCAGCCAGGCCAGCGCGGCGCCCGACAGCAGCGGCGCGACGCGGCGGCGCACTTCGGCGTGGTAGTCGTCGAGCCAGGCAATCTCGTCGGCGCGCATCAGCGCACGGTCGATGCAGCGTGTGTCGATCGGGCACAAGGTGAGCGTCTCGAAGGCGAGGAATTCGCCGAATTCGGTCTTGCCGGCTTCAACGTTCAGGAGCAGGTTCTCGATGCGCACGCCCCACTGGCCGGGGCGGTAGATGCCCGGCTCGTTCGACGTGATCATGCCCGGCTCCATCGCCATGTCGGCGTTCGGGATCGCCTTCGAGATCGACTGCGGGCCTTCATGCACGTTCATGAAGTAGCCGACGCCGTGGCCGGTGCCGTGGCCGTATTCGATGCCTTCGGCCCAGATCGGCGCACGCGCCAGCGCATCGAGCGCCGGCGACAGGGTGCCGCGCGGGAACTTCGCGCGCGACAGGTTGATCATGCCCTTGAGCACCAGCGTGAAGTCCCGCTTCTGGGCAGCGCTGGGCGTGCCGACGGCGATCACGCGGGTGATGTCGGTGGTGCCGCCGAGGTACTGGCCACCCGAGTCGATCAGCAACAGGCCATCGCCTTCGATCGTGGCGTGCGAGGCCTCGGTGGCGTGGTAGTGCGGCATCGCGCCGTTGGCGTTCCACGCTGCGATGGTGCCGAAGCTCGCGCTGACAAAGCCCGGGCGACGCGCGCGGGCGGCGGTGATCTGCGTGTCGACGGTCAGCTCGGTGATGGTTTCGCGACCCAGCGCCGATTCGAACCAGCAGAAGAACTCGGCGAGCGCGGCGCCATCCTGCGCCATCGCTTCGCGCACATGCGCGGCCTCGGCTGCGTTCTTGCGTGACTTGGCCAGCGTGCTCGGGTTGATCGCCTCGACCACCCGCACGGCAGCAGGCACCTGCTCGCGCAGGCCCAGCGTGACACGCCGCGGATCGACCAGCAGCACGCTGCTTGGCGGGAGGGCTGCGAGAGAACGGCCCGCCTGTTCATACGGCGCGACGGCGACACCGTCGGCCGCCAGCGTGGCGGTCAGCGCTGCCGACACCTTGCCAGCACCGACGAAGATCGTCGCGCTGTCGCGACTGATCAGTGCATGGGCGATGAAGACCGGGTTATAGCTGACGTCGCTGCCGCGCAGGTTGAACAGCCAGGCGATGTCGTCGAGTGTCGAAATGAAGTGCCAGTCAGCGCCGTGCGCGGCCATCGCGGCGCGCACGCCGGCAAGCTTTTCGGCCCGCGAGGTCGCGGCATGCGGCGCCAGGTGTTCATAGACCGGCTCGGCCGGCAGTGCGGGGCGATCGGCCCAGACCGCTTCGACCAGATCGAGATCGGCCCGCAGCGTGATCGCGCGCGCGGCAAACGCCGTGCGCAACTGCTGCGCGGCGGCCAGCCCGAGCGAGCTGCCGTCCACCGCCAGCGAGCCGCCTTCGGGCAGATTCGCGGCCAGCCAATCGACGTGCTGCGTGTTGTTGCCGGTCGGAATCTTCATCAACGTGATGCCGGTGCCGGCCAGTTCGGCCTCGGCCTGCACCCAGTAGCGGCTGTCGGCCCACACGCCGGCAAAATCCAGCGTCACCACCAGCGTGCCCATCGATCCGGTGAAACCGGACAGCCACTCGCGCCCGGCCCAGCGCTCGGGCAGGTATTCCGACAGGTGCGGATCGGCCGATGGCACCAGGCAGGCATCCACGCCATGCTGGCGCAGGGCCGCTCGCAGCGCGTCGATGCGGGAACGGATCAGGGTTTCGCGGGCAGTGGTCGGGCTGTTCATCGTGTCATCCGGCTTGTGGCGGGTTGAAGGAGGCGGGCGAACCGGTCAGTTCGTTCCGGCGAAGCACACGCGGGCAGCATGCGCTTGGCCGGAAAAACTGCCATCGTCCCCGTTGTTGCGACGTGCCGCGTTCAAGTTTGCGAGCAGCGCGATGCGTTCAGCGCGGCGGAGGGCCTTGCCGGTTTTCTGATGTGCTCCGGCCTTGCGGAGCAGCGCAGCAGCAACCAGCGGGTTGCGCGGCGCCAGTGGCGACTTCTTCATGTGGATCTCCAGAGGATTGACGGACCATCGACGGCCCGCAGGATTCGCGCCGGCCCCCGCGCGGCGCGAACGGTGATGATCGCATGTTGCCGCCGCAAAATGCAGCAGGGCGGCCCAGAGGCCGCCCCGATGAACTTTCCGGACGCGTTTGCGTCAGGCAGGCACGCCTCACAGGGCGCGGCGCGCCACCTCATAGGCAATCGCCGCAACAAAAGCCGAGCAAGGAATGGTCAGCACCCAGGCCCAGACAATGTTGCCGGCCACCCCCCAGCGCACCGCCTTGGCATTGTGGCAGGAGCCGACACCAACAATCGCGCCGGTGATGGTGTGTGTCGTCGACACCGGGATGCCAAAGGCAGTCGCAAGAAACAGCGTCATCGCACCGCCAGTCTCGGCGCAGAAGCCGCCAACCGGCTTGAGCTTGGTGATCTTCTGACCCATCGTCTTGACGATGCGCCAGCCACCAAACATGGTGCCGCAGCCGATCATGACATAGCAGCCCACCACCACCCAGGTCGGCAAGTGGTCCTTGGTGGCGCGCATCCAGTCCGGAACGATTTCGGGGTTCGAGGCGGTCACCGCAATCAGCAGCATCCAGATGATGCCGGCGGTCTTCTGCGCATCGTTACCGCCGTGGCCCAGACTGTAAAGCGAAGCCGACACCAGTTGCAGCCGTCTGAACCATTTATCCACCTTGCGTGGCGCGGTGCGGAAGAAGATCCAGGCGACCGCGAGCATCAGCAGCGAACCGAGCAGCATCCCCAGCAGCGGTGAGACGACGATGAACGAGATCGTCTTCACCAGGCCGGACGAGATCAGCGAATCGGTGCCGGATTTCGCGACAGCGGCGCCCACCAGGCCACCGATCAGCGCATGCGACGAACTCGACGGGATGCCGTACCACCAGGTGATGCCGTTCCAAACCACCGCGCCCATCAGCGCGCCGAAGATCACATAGTGATCAACGATGGACGGATCGATCGTTCCCTTGCCGATTGTGGCGGCAACCTTCAAAGGGAACAGGAAATAGGCGACGAAATTGAAGAACGCCGCCCACAGCACGGCCCATTGCGGACGCAGCACGCCGGTCGAAACGACCGTGGCGATCGAATTGGCCGCATCGTGGAAACCGTTCATGAAGTCGAACAGCAGCGCGAGCGCGATCAGGAGGATCAATACCTCGAAGCTCATCGGGAAACCTCAGGACAGAGGGCGTCGGGTTCGGGAACGCTTACGCGTTCTCGAACACGATGCCTTCGAGGATGGTCGCGACGATGTAGCAGCGATCGGCCATGTCTTCCAGCCGCTCGTACACCGTGCGCATCTTCATCACCTGGCGAACTTCCGGCTCTTCGCGGAACAGGCGCGCCATCGCGCTGCGCATGACGACATCGGTCTCGTCCTCGATCTCGCCGATCTGCTTGCACAGTTCGAGGATGCGCTTGGCGTTGTCCATGTTGGAGATCAGCGCCACCGCATCGCGCACCTTTTCGGTCGCCTGCACGCACATGTCGGCCAGTTGCTTCGCCTCGGGCGTGAGCTTCTGGATGTCGTATTCGTAGATCGTCAAAGCCACTGCCTCGCCGACATCGAGAATGTCATCGAGGCGCAAGGCGAGCGCATGGATGTCTTCACGGTCGATCGGCGTAATGAAGGTCTTGTGCAGCAGTTCGAGCGTGGCATGCGTGAGCTTGTCCGCTTCTTTTTCCACTGCCTCGATTCGGCGCAGGCGGCTCGGCAGCTGGTTGAGGTCGCCCATCAGGGCGGCCAGTTCGCGCGCAGCATCGACGGCCTTGACGGCAACTTCGTTGAAGGCTTCAAAGAAACGCCCCTCACGAGGCATGAGACGAGCAAACATAGGGGCTCTCGGCCGGATGTAATGAATCCGTAATTTTACGCTGACGCACGGGAATTGCCCAAATCCCCCCGGAAACGCCCTCCTCAAGCGGCTCAGCGCAGCAGGCTGGCGAACTTCTTGCGGAACTTCGCCAGCTTCGGCGCGACGACATAAGCGCAGTACGGTTGCGTCTCGTGGCCCCTGAAGTAGCCCTGATGGTAGGTCTCAGCCGGGTAGAAACGGGTCGCATCGAGGAGTTCGGTGACGATGGGGGCAGCAAAAACCGCCGCCTCTCGCAGTTCCTCGATCACCTCCAGGGCGATCGAACGCTGCTGTGCATCGTTGCAGACGATCGCGCTGCGGTACTGTGGGCCGACGTCGTTGCCCTGGCGGTTCGGCGTGGTCGGATCATGGATCGCGAAGAAGACCTCCACCAGGTCGCGGTAGCCGATCTGGTCCGGGTCATACTCGACGCGAACGACTTCGACATGCCCGCTGCGGCCGGAACACACCGCTTCGTAGGTGGGATCGGGAAGGTGACCGCCGCAGTAGCCAGAGGTCACCGCTTGCACGCCGCGGATCTGCTCGAACACCGCTTCGAGGCACCAGAAACAACCGCCGCCAAACACTGCCGTGTGGGTGTTCGAGCCCTGAGTCATGAGTCGTCTCCTGTGTGTGCTTAATCAGACCAGTGAGTGCGCTGGATCCTTACGCCTCGGCAACACTGTTTTACAAACTGGCCTTAAATTTCTGCCGGCTCGCGCCGATGCGGTCAACCATGAAAGTAGAAAAGCAGACTGACGGCACCTGGACCGTCCGCACCGAAGATGGTCGGCTTGTCGGCACGCTCGACGGCCGATATGGAGAGTGGGTCGCACGGGCCGGCAACATGACCCTGGGGGTATGTCGCACCCG
Organism: Niveibacterium umoris; assembly: GCF_014197015.1. NCBI lineage: Bacteria > Pseudomonadati > Pseudomonadota > Betaproteobacteria > Rhodocyclales > Rhodocyclaceae > Niveibacterium > Niveibacterium umoris. Next base: position 1,584,618 of record NZ_JACIET010000002.1, on the reverse strand, counting down.
GCAAACGGCCGAAATCCTTGTACGAGCCTTTGCCAGCGGCCAGAAGGCGATGAAATGGGTCAGCGAAAACTGACGCTGTAGTGCAGGTCGAGCGCATTGTCGCTACCGGCCCGGGCCACCATCGAGATCCGCCGCGTCAGCGCATAGGTCAGCTTCACAATGCTCTCGCTGCCGGTCAGGCTTTGTTCATAGCTCAGGTTGATATCGCGCGTCAGGCGCTTGCCTATCATCAGAACCTGCCCGGCCACTGAATCTGAGGCCACGCCGGCGCTGCTGCTCGAAAATCCGGTCGCCGATCCGGCCACCTGGCTGGTGGCGCCATGACCCAAGCCGCGGTTTTCGGACTGCGCGATCATGATCTGATCAATGCCGAACATGCTTGAGATCTGATTCTTGAGCCCGGAAGTCTGATCACCCAGCAAGGCGCCGGCGGCGGCAACGAGAATCGCACCGTCGGCGTCCGAATTCCCGCCGGGCGCCCGCCCCAGGATGATCCACGACAGCTTCTCGGCATCCGGAACGTTGGGGTCGGACACCAGCCGCACCTTCGGCCGCTGCGCCGAACCGCCGATCGCCACGCCGGCCTCGACCGCCAAACCCTTGCGCAAGGCAGTGATCGCCAGTGTCGGGTTGTCCAGCGGGCCCTGGAAGGTGATCAACCCTTCGTCAATCGCGAGTCGCTGGCCATAGGCGTCGTACTGGCCGTCGCGCGTCTCCACACGGCCGGTGGCACGCAAGGGCTCGCCCGGGCGTCCGCGCAGCCGGATCGCACCCACCAGTCGGGTATCGACGCCAAAGGCATGCAGGTAGAGCGCATTGCCAAGGTCTGCCTCGACATCCGCGGTGATATGGAAGGGGCGCTCCTGGGCTGTCGACCGCCCCCGCACCACCACATCGTCGTCAAGTTTTGGCGCGCCGGAGCGGGCCAGCCCGACGTAGCCGGCCGGCACCGAAATCTTGCCGCTAACGGCCATCGATTCCCAGGTCGTCGCGATTTCGCCGGATCCGGACAGCATCAGCCAGAGATCGCGCCGCTGCAGGATCGGCAGGCGATCTGCGCCGATCATAAAGCGGCCACGGCCACTCGCCAGTTCCACCTCACCGGTCACGTTCGCGCGCCCCGGTTCGGCCGTCAGCCCAGCGTAGTCGATGCGCTTTTCATCGGGGCGGGCACGGCTGGGTGAAACGAAAGACAGATCGTCCAGATACAGCCGGTCCGCGTCGAAGCGCGCCTTGAGCACCCCACCGCCCAGCCGCAAGCCTTGCTCGACCAGGGCGAGTCCCAGCCCCTGGCCGGTGATTGCGCCGCTTGCGACCGGGTGGTCCGGCGTCCCGCTCAAGGAGAAATCGCCTGTCAGGACGCCCTCGGTGCGCAGGTTCGGATCGAGCAGCGGCCCGACCCACGACACCGAGGGAACCTCGATGCGCGCGCGCCCCAGAAGCGGCGCGCCGCGCGCAATGCGCCAGCCGTTGCCGACCCGCATCGACTCTGCCGTTGCCGACGCCGAGATCACGCCGATCCGTTCGCCCGCCGCGCTGGCCGAGAAACCAAGCCGGTCGTCGTTGGCCGCGAGGATCGCCTCGAATTCCGTCAGGCCAAGCGCGACCGGTGCGTCGCCTTCCATCACCAGATCGCCCGCCTCGCGGAACACCCGCATCTGGCCGTTCGCCCGCGCCTGCAAATTGAAATCCCACTCCGCGCCAAGTTGCAGACTGTCGCCGCGCGCCACCACCTGTTGCGCGTCGTTGAGCGCGAGACCGAGCCGCAGCCCGGTCATGCTGCCCTTCGCTGCAAGGCTGCCGGGCGACCAGCGCGTCGCGTCGAGGCTGATCGAGGCCCGCTCGCCGCGCAGATGTGTCGGGCCGAGGCGGAAATGCTCCGGGCCGAATTCGAGTTCTGCCGTTTCGGCCAGCGAGAGCTCTGCATTCCAGTCCAGATCCAGCAGATCGAGCCGCCCGACCCAGTCGAGCCGGTCGGAAAGTCCGCCATGTGCCGCCAGGGCGAGCGAACGACCGCGCGGGAATTCCGCCTCTGCGGTGATCTTGTGATCGGAGCGGCGGCCTGCGACGGTCAACGCTGCGCGCCGCACGATCTGATCAACAGTTTTCGCCGATCGCAGGCCACCCAGCGTGAAGCGCACATCGATCGCCCCGTCGCGCCCTTCGTTCAGGCGACCGCGCAGGTTGATGGCATCTACCCGGACAAGGTTTGGCACCGCCAGTTGGGTTGCAACCAGATCGAGCTGGCCCGCGGGTTCCTTGAGCGTGCCACCCAGGCTGCCGCGGGCCGCCAGACGGCCGGAGAAACCCTGGCCGAGCAGGTCCATGTGCGGCGCGTCGATGCGCAGGGCGAGCCGGTCGCCGGGCGCGCCGAACGCCCCTTGCAGCATCAACTGATTGCCCAGCGCGTTGAGGGTGAGATCGCTGCGCGACACGCGCACACCGTCGAAAGCCAGAAAGCCTCCGCCGGCGACCGGCATGCCCGCGAAATGGCTGTCGGATAGCGTCAGTTTCGCATCCAGCGCCAGGCGTGGCGCAAGGCGTCCGTTCGCGGCGAGCGTCCCGGTCAGGTCTCCGTGCGGCAGCGTCTTCACAAACACCGCCGGGTCGAACTGGCGCGTCTCGACGTCGAGCTTGAAGGTTTGCGCCGCATCGAGGTCGAGCCAGCCGCTCGCATCGGCAGACATCGCCCCCGCGCCCACGCGCAGGCGCTGCGCCTGGATGCGCTTGCCGCTGTAGGTGGCGGCAAGGTCAGCGCGAAGCGTGCCGTCGCTCAAGCGCGCCTCGACGCCCTGTGCGTTGGGCTGTGCCCGCGCGTTGATCACCCCGGCGAGGCGCGCACGCGGCAGCGCGCCATGCAGACGCGACGGATCGAGCGCCTCGAAACTGATCTGGCCGTCGGTACGTCCGATCGGATTCTCACCTGCGAGCGCCGGATGCCACGCCACATTGCCCGATGCACGCCCGCCGCCGGGCAGGCTCAGTTCGAGATCCTTGACGATCAGTTCGCTCGCATCAAAGGTAAGGCGCCCGCGCAGGCGCTCGATCGGCAAGCGCCCCTCGTCGATCGCGCCGGGCGCCGCGTTCTGGATTTCGAGCGGCCCCTCGATGCGCGATTCGGCGAGTCGCGCCGCTTCCGGCGCGCCGGTCGCGTTCAGCGAAGGCTGCAGGCGCACCTTGAACGAGAGCGCCGCCTTGGGTGCGTCAGGATGGAACTGTCGCGGATCGACCACACCCCCTTCCAGCACCACCCGCACCACCGGCATCGGGTCGAACAGACGCAGGCCCGCCTGCCCCTCGACCTTCAGCGTCTCGCTCGCCGCGCTCGCATCCAGCGTCATCTCGGTGAGCGATCCGGATGCGGCGAGCCGAGCCTCGATCGAATGGGCGTCGTACCGGGTCGACACCTGCCCCTGCAGTTTCACCGCAAAAGGCGCCCCCGTCGCGAGGGTGCCAGAGAGCGTGGCCGGGCCCCAGTCGGTGACGCCGGCGATACGTTCGAAGCGCCAGATGTCGCGATCCATCCACGCAGTGCCGCTGGCGGCACTCAGGCCGAAGAGACGCTCGACGGACTGCCCGTCACGCTGATTGAGCGTGAAGCGCCCGAGTTCGATCGAATCCATCTGGATACCGATCGGAAGCGCGATGGAATTGAGCGGCCCGCTGGGTTCATGCGAGACCGAATAGGTCACCGCAAGCTCGACGACGCGCACATGCGGCGCCCTCACCCAGCCCGAGAAAAGTTCGGAGGGGCGCCATGCGATATCGACCTGGCGGGCATCGATCTCGGTACCGGCCATGTTGAGTTGGAAGCGCTTGGCGATGACCCTGTCGGCAAGGCGGCCACGTGGCTGCTCAAGACGGATCTGACCACGCGTGGCCGTATCCACCGAGGCCGCAACAAATTGCAGGCCGGCCTCGGTATCGACCAGCCACCAGGCGGCGCACCACGGCAGCAAGGCCGCGCAGAAACCGAGCAGGATCGCGAACCGGCGGCGCGCGGCGCGATGGATCACGCTCCGTCGCAACAGCGCCGGCGTGGGCGCTGGTTTGCGGTCTGCGGCGGCCTCGTCAGCCTGCATGGCGCGTCGGCCGGCGTGTCAGGCGAACAGTCGTGCCAGTTCCGCGCCGGGGTCGTCGGCGCGCATGAAGGCTTCGCCGACCAGAAAGGCGTTCACCTGCCGCGCACGCATGGTGGCAACGTCATCCGGAGAGAGGATGCCGCTTTCGGTCACGACGATGCGATCGGCCGGCACGCGCTCGAGTTGCGACAGCGTCGTATCGAGGCTGACCTCGAAACTGCGCAGGTTGCGGTTGTTGATGCCGACCAGCGGCGTGCGCAACTGCAGTGCGATATCCAGCTCATCAGCGTCGTGCACTTCCACCAGCACCGCCATGCCCAGATCGTGCGCGAGCGCCTCAAGCTCCTGCAGCCCTGCCAGCGCCGCCCGCGCCGCCGAACTCGACGTGACGCCCTCGGGCGGCAGGAAGGCGGCGACGATCAGCAGGATGCAGTCGGCCCCCATCGCTCGCGCCTCGAACACCTGGTAGGTGTCGATCAGGAAGTCCTTGCGCAGCACCGGCAGCGCGCAAGCGTCGCGTGCTTGCTGCAAGTACTCGGGTGCGCCCTGAAAGTACTGGCGATCTGTCAGCACCGACAGGCAGGCCGCCCCGCCACGCTGGTACGACTGGGCGATCTCGGCTGGCACGAAGTGCTCGCGGATCACGCCCTTCGACGGGCTCGCCTTCTTGATCTCGGCGATCACGCCAGCGTGCCCCTCCGCGATCTTGCCGCGGATCGCACCGATGAAGTCGCGCAAGGCGGCGCCGCCGCGCGCGCGCTTGACGATCGACTCGCGCGAGAGCAGATGCTCTGCCGCTTCGACTTCTTCGCGTTTGGTGGCGATGATCTTCTGCAGGATGTCAGACATGTCGATTCTCAGATGACGAGTCCGGCAGTCGCGAGCCGGGACTCTAGTGCTTGCAGGCCGCCTTCATACTCCCAGTAGATCAGGCGACCGTCGGCGTAGTCGGTCAACAGGTAGCGCTCGCTGACCGATTTGATGCGATCCACCGCGACCAGCTTGTCGGCGTAGCCCTCGACCGCAACCGCCTCGGTGATCTCGGCGTTGTTTTCGTCGAAACCGTGCAGGATCAGGTAGCTGCCGACCCGCACCCGGACGAATCGCGGCTCGGTCACTGCGCGAACTTCCGTGTGTATTCGACCAGTTGCTCTACCTTGGCGCGTGCCGCGCCGCTCGCGATGGTCGCGATCGCCCGTTCGACGCCATCGGCAAGCGAATCGGCAACGCCCGCGACATACAGGCTGGCGCCGGCATTGAAGGCCACGATGTCGCGCGCGGCCGGCAGCTTGCCGCTCAGTGCGCCGATCAGCATCTCGCGCGAATCCTCGACGGTGGCGGCGCGCAGCGTGGATGCGGCATGCAGCGGCAGGCCGACATCTTCGGGGGAGAGTCGGTATTCGCGCACCGCACCGTCGCGCAACTCGCCCACCAGGGTCGGCGCGGAAATCGAGAGTTCGTCAAGGCCATCAAGGCCGTGCACGATCATCACGTTACGGGCGCCAAGACGCTGCAAGACGCGCACCTGGATACCGACCAGATCCGGATGGAACACGCCCATCAACTGGTTGGCCGCGCCAGCGGGGTTGGTGAGCGGGCCGAGAATGTTGAAGATCGTGCGCACGCCCAGTTCACGCCGCACCGGGCCGGCATGCTTCATCGCCGCGTGATGGTTGGGCGCGAACATGAAGCCGACGCCCACATCGTCGATACAGGCGCCGACCTGCTCCGGCGTCAGTGCGAGGTTCACGCCCAGCGATTCGAGCACATCGGCCGAACCCGACTGCGACGACACCGAACGTCCGCCGTGCTTGGCCACCTTCGCGCCCGCCGCCGCGGCGACGAACATCGCACCGGTCGAAATGTTGAAGGTGTGGGCGCCGTCGCCCCCAGTGCCACAAGTATCGACCAGCGTCTGCACATCGGATTTGAGCGACACCTTGGTCGCGAACTCGCGCATCACGGTGGCCGCGCCGGCGATCTCGCCAACGGTTTCCTTCTTCACCCGCAAACCGGAAATGATCGCTGCGATCATCACCGGCGACACCTGGCCGGACATGATCTGCCGCATCAGATCAACCATCTCTTCGTGGAAGATCTCGCGGTGTTCGATGACGCGTTGAAGGGCTTCTTGGGGGGTCATGCTCGTCCTCCGCACATACGAATGAAGCGGCGCCGGGCCGCTTCATTCATGCGCTGTCACATGTCGAGAAAGTTCTTCAGCAACTGGTGGCCGCCCTCGGTGAGGATCGACTCGGGATGGAACTGCACGCCTTCGATCGGCAGCGTCCGATGACGCACGCCCATGATCTCGCCATCGTCCGTCCACGCGGTCACTTCAAGGCAGTCGGGGCAGGACTCGCGCTCGATCGCCAGCGAGTGGTATCGCGTTGCCGTGAAGGGATTCGGCATCCCGCGGAACACGCCAGCATCCAGGTGCGAGATCGGCGATGTCTTGCCGTGCATCAGCCGCTTGGCATGCACGATCTTGCCGCCGAAGGCGGCGCCGATCGACTGGTGGCCGAGGCACACGCCGAGGATCGGCAGCTTGCCGGCGAAGTGCTTGATCGCCGCGACCGAAATGCCGGCTTCCGCGGGCGAACACGGCCCCGGGGAGACGACGAGCTTCTCGGGCCGCATGAGCTCGATCTGCTCGACGGTGATCTGGTCGTTACGGAACACGCGCACGTCGGCGCCGAGTTCGCCGAAGTACTGCACCAGGTTGTAGGTGAAGCTGTCGTAGTTGTCGATCATCAGCAGCATGGCAGTACTCCTTATTCGAATCGGGTATCGAGGCCGCGTTCGGCCATCTCGGCAGCGCGCAAGACCGCACGGGCCTTGTTCTGCGTTTCCTGCCATTCCGATTCGGGATTGGAGTCGGCAACGATGCCGGCACCCGCCTGCACATGCAACTGACCATCCTTGAGGACGGCGGTACGGATCGCGATGGCGACGTCGAGTTCACCATCGAATCCGAGGTAACCGACGGCACCTGCGTAGATGCCACGCTTGACCGGTTCGAGCTCGTCGATGATTTCCATCGCGCGCACTTTCGGCGCGCCGGATACCGTGCCCGCGGGGAAGGCTGCGCGCAACACCGCGAGCGGCGCCGCCCGCTTGTCGTCGAGATCCCGCAACTGGCCTTCCACGTTCGAGACGATATGCATCACATGCGAGTAACGCTCGACGATGAAGCGCTCGGTCACCTTGACGGTGCCGGTGGCCGCGACACGGCCCACATCGTTGCGCCCCAGATCGAGCAACTGCAAGTGTTCGGCACGTTCCTTCTCGTCGGCGAGCAGGTCCTGCTCCAGCGCCAGATCTTCCTCGTAGGTGGCGCCACGTTTGCGGGTGCCGGCGATCGGGCGCACGGTGACCGTGCCGTCTTCGAGCTTGACCAGGATTTCGGGCGATGCGCCGACGACCTGGAAGTCCTCGAAGTTGAAATAGAACATGTAGGGGCTCGGGTTGAGCGCGCGCAGGCTGCGGTAGAGCGCCATCGGGCTCGCCGCGAAGGGCTTGCTCATGCGCTGCGACAGCACCACCTGCATGATGTCGCCATCCACGATGTACTGCTTGGCGCGACCGACCGCCGTCTTGAAGGCTTCCTCACCGAAGCCTGATACCGCTTCGGCGGGCTCGACCGAGACGTCCTGCGGAATCGCCACCGGTTCGCGCAGCCGTGCGAGCAGTTCTTTGAGGCGGCGTTGCGCGCGCTTGTAGGCGCCCGGCACTTCCGGCTCCGCATACACCACCAGCGTCAGCTTGCCGGAAAGGTTATCGACGATCGCGATTTCTTCGGACAAAAGCAGCACGATGTCCGGCACACCGAGCGGATCCTTCGGCTCATGCTTTGCAAGCTTGGGCTCGATGTAACGCACGGTGTCGTAGCCAAAGGCCCCGACCAGACCACCGCAGTAGCGCGGCAGGCCGTCGCGCGGCGGCACCTTGATGCGTTGCAGGAACTCGCCGATGTAGTTGAGCGGGTCGCCGTAGTCGCGACGTTCGACGAGTCGGTCGTTCGTCAGCAGCAGGGCCGAACGGCCGTACACCTCGATGCGGGTGTTGGCGCGCAGGCCGATGATCGAATAGCGGCCGAAGCGCTCGCCGCCCTGCACCGATTCGAGCAGGTAGGTCCAGGATTCGTTGGCGAGCTTGAGGTAGATCGAGAGCGGCGTATCGAGATCGGCGAAGGTCTCGAGCGTCAGGGGGATCCGGTTGTAACCCTGTTGGGCCAACGCGAGGAATTCGGATTCGGTCATCATGACTCCACGTTCTTGTCCCGTGCCGGGCGCCAAATCAGGGGCGCACTTCAAGCTGGTCGCGGGCGGATTGTGCTGAACATCGTAGCGCGGGAGGCCGCGCCAGAACTGCGGTGCGGGGGCTTAAACAGCCCGCCACGAGCACCCGGTGCGCTGCCATCGTGCGGCGGCGCGAGACGGGAGGTGCTCCTTTCCGATGTTCAGGTTCTCGCAGGTCATGGAGGTCGAGGTTCAGTCCGGAGCGCGCCCGATCAGGCGCAGCAATCCGGGGAACGCGGATACTAACCCGTCGCATTCGATGGTGTCCACGGCGCGGCCTTCGCTGTAGCCGTAGGTCATCAGCAGCACCGGCACGCCGGCGGTTTGTGCGGCGAGCGCGTCATTGGCCGAATCGCCCACCATCAGCGCGCGGGTCGGCGAGACGCCCAGCGCCTCGCAGGCATGCAGCAAGGGCGCGGGGTCCGGCTTCTTCACCGGCAGCGTGTCGCCGCTCACCACGCAGTCGAAAAAGCGCGCGAGCCCCATGCGCTCGAGCAAGGGCACCGTAAAGGCGCCAGCCTTGTTGGTGATGCATGCCATGCGGATGCCCTGCGCCTGCAGGGCGCCGAGTGTCTCCGCCACACCTTCGTAAATGCGGGTGGAGTGACCATTCACTGCAGCGTAATGGCGGCGGAATACCGCGACCGCGGCTTCCAGCGACGCGGCGTCGCGCGCGGCACGCCCGTCGGTCAGGCAGCGTTCGACCAGATTGGGAATGCCGCGCCCGACGAAACGTGTGACTTCGTCGAGCGTTCGGGTCGGCTCATGCAGCTCTTCGAGCATGCGGCGCGCGGCTTCGTGCAGATCCGGGATGGTGTCGAGCAGCGTGCCATCCAGGTCAAACAGCACCGCATCCACATCGAAGCGCCGCACATGCATGGTTCAGACCTGCGCCAGTTGTTCGCGCAGCGCGGCGATCACGCTGTCGTAACGGTTCGGGTCACTGGCCTTGCCGGCACCGAAAACCGCAGACCCGGCGACAAAGGTGTCCGCACCGGCGCGGGCGATCTCGGCGATGTTGTCGATCTTCACGCCGCCGTCGATCTCGAGCAGGATCTTCTTGCCGGTCTGCTGCTCCCATGCGTCCAGGCGCTTGCGCGCTTCGGCGAGCTTGACCAGCGTCTGCGGAATGAACTTCTGGCCGCCGAAGCCGGGGTTTACCGACATCAGCATGATCAGGTCGATCTTGTCCATCACATGATCGAGCCAGGACAAGGGCGTCGCGGGATTGAACACCAGCCCGGCCTGGCAACCATGATCGCGGATCAGCGCCAGCGTGCGATCGACATGGCGCGACGCTTCCGGGTGAAAGGTGATGATATTGGCGCCGGCGTTGGCGAACATCGGCACCAGCGCGTCGACCGGCTCGACCATCAGGTGCACATCGATCGTCGCGTTGGTAAGCGGGCGCAGCGCCTCGCAAACCAGCGGGCCGATCGTCAGGTTCGGCACGTAATGGTTGTCCATCACGTCGAAGTGGATCCAGTCGGCCCCCGAGGCCAGAACGTTCAGAACCTCTTCGCCCAGCTTGGCGAAGTTTGCCGACAGGATGCTCGGCGCGATGCGATAACTCACGGTGTTCCCCCACCCCAAAACCACGATTTTCCCAGAAGCGGCGGTTTTCCGGAAACCGACCGTGAATTCGAACATGGCGTGAGCCGGCATTGGCGGATTGAATGGGGGCTATCGCCCAGCCTCATGTCGCAGAGAAACCGATGTCTGACTCTTTGAGCCCGGAAATCCAGGTGTCCGCCCGTTCCGAATACATCGCAGACCAGTCGGATCCGACTGCCGGGCGTTACGTGTTCGCCTACACCGTCACCATCGAGAACCGTGGCGAGATCGCGGCGCAGTTGATCAGTCGCCACTGGGTGATCACCGACTCGGAAGGCCGCGTGCAGGAAGTGCGCGGCGTGGGCGTGGTTGGGGAGCAGCCCCTGCTGGCGCCCGGCGAGGCGTTCGAATACACCAGCGGCTGCGCGATCGGCACCGCGGTCGGCACCATGCGCGGGGAATACCAGATGGTGGCCGAGAGCGGCGAACCGTTCGACGCCACGATCCCTGAATTCGTGCTGGCGGCGCCGCGCATGTTGCACTGAGCGCGGCCGGGGGCTGTCAGGTCACGCGATACATTGCGGTCGCCCCAAGTTCGGCGGGCACAGAAGCGGTTGCGCACACGCTCAGCACGATCGGCACACCGACGCCCCGAGCGGCGGCAGCCACCGCCAGCACGGCGCGCTGGTGCAATTCGTCGCCGTCAGGGATCAGGCTGATGTAGGACACCGATTTGGGCAGCAGGGCTTCGACCCGCAGTCGGCTGGGGTCGGTCACGCGGACGCCGCACTTCACGCCACGGGCCAATAGATCGGCCAAGCCTTCGGGCCGCGACATGCCGGCATCCAGCTCCAGCACCAGGATCGCGCCGGCCGGCTTCAGGCGCGCAACCACGCCGCGGCAGGCGGACAGGAAGCGCGGGTCGCTAAGGCTGGAGCGCGCCGGCGCGAGAATCCACAGCGAACCTTCGCCCCCGGCTTCGGCCGCCTCGGCGAGTTTGTCGAGCAATAGCAGATCCGCGTCGAGCGCCAGACCCGCGTCTGGCGCGACCAATTCGGGCAGGACCTTGAGCGCGCCGCCTTCGGCTTTGCGTACGCAAGGCGCGACCCGCCGCGCCCAGACGCCGCCCGCGACTGCGGTCAGCTCCAGCCACGAGGCATCGAGCGCCCCATTGAGCAGCGCGTCACGCCAGATGCCTTCGGCGGACTCGTGTTGCGCAAGGAGGTCGTCGAATTCGGCGGCCGCAAAGCGGAAGCAGTTCCGGCCGGCATTCTTGGCGCGGTACATCGCCGCATCGGCCGAGGCGATCAGCGCGTCGTCCTCGCCGTCGTGCGGATAGACGGCGACACCGATACTCGCCGCAACCCGCAACAGCAGGTCACCATGGCCGACCACTTCGGTCGCGCAACTGACCAGCTTCGCCGCAAGGCGCGCCGCCGCAAGCGGGTCTGCCAATTCGTCGGCGATCACGACGAACTCGTCGCCGCCCAGCCTTGCGACGGTATCGCTTTCCCTCACCGCCGCAACGAACCGGCTCGCCACGGTGCGCAGCACCTGATCGCCCGCGGCATGGCCGTGCTGATCGTTGATCGGTTTGAAATGGTCGAGATCGATGTAGAACAGCGCAAAGCCATTGCGATTGCGCCTGGCCTTGGCTTGCGTGGCACCCAGCGCCTGACGGAAACCCACGCGGGTCAGCAGCCCTGTGAGCTCGTCGATTCCGGCAAGCGACCGGTTTTGCGCGTGCATCTCGCTCTGCACCGAAGTCTGCCGCGCAAGCTCGGCACGCGCTTCTGCGAGCAGCGAGGTCTGCATGCCGATCTGATCGTGCAACCGACTGGTCCGGCGATGCGCGATCACCGTCACAAAGCCGACCGTCAGGAAGATCGCAAGCGCCACCCAAACACCGACCGGCTGCCGTTCTGCCGCCATCTTCATCTGAACGATCGCCGGCGGCACCGCGGTGACGCCCGGCTCCATCGCGTAGAGTTTTGCGTCGCCCGACTTGATCCACACTTCGTTGTGGAACTCGTCGAGTGGCAGCAACTGATCGGTCGCAACGCTCTTCTGCTCGCCCCGGTGAATGATGAAGTTGAGGCTTTCCGCCTCTGCCATCAGCGGGACGTCGAAATAGACCCCGAAAGGTGTGGTGCCGCTGGGCTTGAGGGGCTCGGTCCATAGGACGTCGGCCCCCAATGCATGCCCATCGCCCCAGACATGCAAGCCCCAGCCCTCATAACGCCCGTCATCGCGATGAAAATGGATACGGGCAGTGTGCGGTGGCGGCGCCGCCCAGACCGGCGCCAGCACCCACAGCGAGGCGAGCAGCAATGCCAGCCAGGCAAGTAGACGCAGCACGGTTCGGGGCGGTCGATTCATCAGGAACGATAGTCCGCGTTGATCTTCACGTAATCGTAGGAGAAATCGCAGGTCCAGACGACCGCTTGAGCGGGTCCGCGCGCAAGATCGATGCGGACGGTAATCTCGTCAGCCTTCATGATGCGGGCGCCCTCTGTTTCCTGGTAGCTTGCCGCACGCCCGCCCATTTCCGCAACAAGCACTTCCGACGCGCCGTCGCCCAGCCAGACACGCAGGCGATCGACGTCGAGATCGACGACGCCGGCATACCCGATCGCCGCGAGGATGCGGCCGAGATTCGGATCTGACGCGAAAAACGCCGTCTTGACCAGCGGCGAGTGGGCAACCGCGTAACCCACCTTGCGGCACTCCTCGCGATTGGCGCCTCCGCTCACTGCAATCGTCATGAACTTGGTCGCACCTTCGCCATCCCTCACGATGGCCTGCGCCAACCACACCGCGACATCGATGATCGCGCTGCGCAATGCAGCATAGTCGGCAGTGCTTTCGTCCGCGATCTCCGGAGTGCCGGCGGCGCCGGTCGCGATCAGGATGAAGGAATCGTTGGTCGACGTGTCGCCATCCACGGTAATGCTGTTGAACGACAGGTCCGCCGCTTCGCGCACCAGTTGTTGCAGCAGTGGCTGAGCGACGGCCGCGTCGGTGGCGACAAAACCCAGCATGGTGGCCATGTTCGGCTTGATCATGCCGGCACCCTTGCTGATACCGGTCACCGTCACCGTCTTGCCGCCCAGCTCGATGCGCCGTGAGGTGGCCTTGGCGACGGTGTCGGTTGTCATGATGCCGTGGGCCGCCTCATGCCAGCCATCCGCCCGCAGGTTGGCCTGTGCGGCCGGCAGGCCGGCGACGAGGCGATCCACCGGAAGATGCTCGAGGATCACGCCCGTCGAGAAGGGCAGCACTGCCCTCGCATCGACGCCCAGTTGTGCGCCGACGGCTTCACAGGTGGCACGCGCATTGGCAAGCCCGAGCTCGCCGGTGCCCGCATTCGCGATGCCGGTATTGATGACCAGTGCCCGTATCGCGCTCCCGGCGGCAAGGTGCGCCTGGCAAACCTGTACCGGCGCCGCGCAGAAGCGGTTCTGGGTGAATACCCCAGCGGCGCGACTGCCTTCCGAGAGTTCGATCAGGGTCAGGTCGCGACGGTCCGCCTTGCGGATGCCGGCCTGGGTCACACCCAGGCGGACACCGGCGACCGGCAGGAGTTCGGAGGCGACAGGGGGGGAGAGGCGAACAGGCATGATGGCTCCAGGCAATGAGCGGCGCGCCAACGCGGCCGGATTGTCTGCAAGTTTAGCGGATCAGCTGCGCCCGGCTCGTGACGCGACATGCTCGAAGCCCAGCGAGGCCTGCTGCACGAAATGCAGCACGCCGTTGGCGTCTTCGTCGGAAAGCGCAGCTTCGGCCTGCGTGCGGTCGGCATAAAAGGCGCCGATGACTCGGCCGTGCACCACGATCGGGGCCATCACGAACGGCGGCACACCCCCTGCGCGCGTCAGTCGCTCGAGCCTTACCGGCGCATCGAAGGAGTTGCAGACAACGAAACTCTGCTGTCGCCCGATCACGGTGTTGATGAGTTCGCCCGGACTGCCGTCGAGCGCAAACTGGAACGCCCGCACCAGCGCGTCGGCGCCCTGCCCGAGCCCGGCCTTGCCGACGAGGTGCTGCCGATCAGGCGTGAGCAGCGCGAAGAGTGCGCGATCCATGCCGATGCCGCGGTAGATACCCTCGAGCGCAAGGGTCAGCACATCGTTCAGGTTCGGTTTGCCTGCGATCAGCATCGAAAGGTCGCGCAGGATCTTCAGCTGCAGCATGGGATTGGGCCCACCGGGCTCTTCCTCTTCGGCGACCTGCGCGGACCCGCCGCTGCGCGGCACCGGAATCAGTTGCGCCGCCTCATGGGCGCCGTAGCTGACAGCCGCTTGTGCCGCGGCGATCGCATTGTCGGTAATCAAGGGCAGGATCTCGTCGAGCGGGCGATCCAGATGCTTGGCGACCTGCTCGAGCACTTGCCGCGTCTGCGGCGCGTCCCACCCTGCTTCGGCCGCCCGTGCGAGCGACTGGGCCAGCACGACGTTCTTCTCGCGCGGCCCGCCGCGCTCGCCCTGCTCGATCACGCTGATGAGCAGGCCGCCGAGTCGCCATTCCTTGACCAGGCCTAGCGTGATCTGGCGCAGCCGGTATCCGAGCACATTCTGCTCGGCGACTTCGGCCGGCACGCCGGTGATCATGGCGCCGTCGAGCGAGGACGCCGCTTCGTCACCGAAGCACCAGAACGCCATCTCGCCCATGCGTGCCAGCAGGGCTGTGATGAAGACCTCTTCGGTGTTGGGATCGCCCGCCAGGCTCGCAAAGGTTCGCGCCTGCACCGCCGCATGGAACGCACGTGCCATCTCGGCCACGACCCGCTGACGCACGCCGCCTTTGAGCATGGCATCGATCAGCAGCAGCGACAGCGCAATGTTGGCGACCGCATCAAAGCCCAACACCACCAGCGCCCGACTGACGGTACTGATGTGCGCCCTGGCCGGGTTGAAGTAGGCGCTATTGGCCAGCTTCAGCACTTTCGCGGTCAGCGCGGCATCGTGCAGGATGATCCCGGCCAAAGCATGCGCAGAGGCCCGTTCATCGCCGGCAACTTCGCGGATCGCATTCACGGTCTGGCCGAACGCCGGCATATCGCGTTCGCGAATGCGCGCGATGAATCCCTGCGCCCCAAGGCGGCGAGCGTCCTGCAAAGTGGTCACGGCAAACGGCTCCGGTGGTGTCTGTGAGCGTTAACGGCCGTCGTACCCGGATTCTGTAGTGCCGCAAATGAAAACGCCGGCTTGCGCCGGCGTCTTGCGGGGACTGTCGAGGCTCAGCTCAACTTGCCGTGACAGTGTTTGTACTTCTTGCCCGAACCGCAGGGACACGGATCGTTGCGGCCCACCTTGACGCCGCTCTGTGCCGGCATCTGCCGCACTTCGCTGTTGGCGTCAGCGGTCGCCAGCGCCTCGTCATAGTCGGCATGGTGGTATTGCACGTTATCCACCGGTGCCGTATGCGGCTCGGCTTCTTCAAGCTGCTCTTCGGAGCGGATCTGTACCGTCATCAGCATGCGCGTGACTTCGACCCGAACTGTCGTCAGCAGGCTCTCGAAAAGCTCGAACGATTCACGCTTGTATTCCTGCTTCGGGTTCTTCTGCGCATAGCCACGCAGGTGGATACCCTGACGCAGATGATCAAGCGACGCCAGATGCTCGCGCCAGTGCGTATCCAGGCTGTTGAGCATGACGTTGCGCTCGAAGCCCTGCCACGCCTCGAGGTTGACCGGCGCGATCTTGGTCGCGTAGGCCGCGTCGGCGGCTTCGACAACCTTCTTCAGCAAGTCGTCGTCGGACAGGCTCTGGTCGTCCTTGCTCCACTGTGCAACCGGCAATTTGAGCTGGAACTCGCCCTCGAGCGCGCGCTCGAAACCCGGCAGATCCCATTGCTCTTCCACGCTTTCGGCCGGAACGTAGGTGCGGAACAGGTCGTGCAGCACGCCCTGACGCATCGCCGTGATCGTCTCGCTGATCTCTTTCGACTCCAGCAACTCGTTGCGCTGCAGGTAGATCACCTTGCGCTGGTCGTTGGCAACGTCGTCGTATTCGAGCAACTGCTTGCGGATGTCGAAGTTGCGCTGCTCGACCTTGCGTTGGGCCGATTCCAGCGAACGCGTCACGATGCCCGCTTCGATCGCCTCACCCTCCGGCATCTTCAGGCGAACCATGATCGCGTTGAGACGGTCACCGGCAAAGATCTTCATCAGCGGATCTTCAAGCGACAGGTAGAAGCGCGAGGCGCCCGGGTCGCCCTGACGGCCGGAGCGGCCGCGCAGCTGGTTGTCGATACGGCGCGACTCATGGCGCTCGGTGCCGATAATCTTCAGGCCGCCCGCCGCAATCACTTTCTCGTGCAACTGCTTCCATTCGGCACGCAGCGCATCGATCTTGGCAGCCTTTTCCTCTTCCGGCACTTGGGCGTCGTCGCGCAGCAAGGCGATCTGCTTTTCAACGTTGCCGCCGAGCACGATGTCGGTACCGCGACCGGCCATGTTCGTCGCAATCGTGATCACCCCCGGACGACCCGCCTGCACGATGATTTCGGCTTCACGGGCGTGTTGCTTGGCGTTCAGCACCTGATGCGGCAGCTTTTGCTTGTCCAGCAGGCTTGAGAGCAATTCGGAGTTTTCGATCGAGGTCGTACCGACCAGCACCGGCTGCCCGCGCTCGTGGCAGTCCTTGATGTCGCGGATGATTGCGTCGTACTTTTCCTTGGCCGTGCGATACACCAGATCGTTCGCGTCGATCCGGATCATCGGACGATTGGTCGGGATCACCACGGTTTCCAGACCGTAGATCTGGTGGAATTCGTAGGCCTCGGTGTCCGCCGTACCGGTCATGCCCGAGAGCTTTCCGTACATGCGGAAGTAGTTCTGGAAGGTGATCGATGCGAGGGTCTGGTTCTCGGCATTGATCTGCACACCTTCCTTCGCCTCGACGGCCTGGTGCAGGCCGTCCGACCAGCGGCGCCCGGCCATCAGTCGGCCGGTGAACTCGTCGACGATCACCACTTCACCGTTCTGCACCACGTAATGCTGGTCACGGTGATACAGCGAATGGGCGCGCAGCGCTGCGTACAGGTGATGAATCAGCAGGATGTTCGCCGGATCATAGAGGCTCGAGCCTTCGGCCAAGAGGCCGGCCTTGGCGAGCAATCCTTCAGCGCTCTCGTGACCCTGCTCGGTCAGCAATACCTGATGCGCCTTGAGATCAACCGTGTAGTCACCCGGCACGGTGATGTTGTCGTCCTCGCCTTCTTGCTTCTTGAGCAAGGGGGCGACCGCGTTCATCTTGACGTACAGCTCGGTGTGGTCTTCGGCCTGACCCGAGATGATCAAGGGCGTGCGCGCCTCGTCGATCAGGATCGAGTCCACTTCATCGACGATTGCGAAGTTCAGGCCACGCTGCACCCGCTCGCTGGTCGAATAGACCATGTTGTCGCGCAGGTAATCGAAACCGAACTCGTTGTTCGTGCCGTAGGTGATGTCACAGGCGTAAGCGGCCTGCTTGGCCTCGTGACTCATCTGCGACAGATTGCAGCCGCAGGTCAGCCCAAGGAAGCCATAGACCCGCCCCATCCACTCCGCATCGCGGCTGGCAAGGTAGTCGTTGACCGTGATGACATGGACGCCACGGCCGGACAAGGCATTCAGGTAGGCCGGCAAGGTCGCCATCAGCGTCTTGCCTTCACCGGTCCGCATCTCGGCGATCTTGCCGTAGTGCAGTACCATCCCGCCGATCAACTGCACATCGAAGTGACGCATCCCATGGACACGCTTGCCCGCCTCGCGCACGACCGCAAAGGCTTCCGGCAACAGTTTGTCGAGCGATTCGCCGTTGGCGTGGCGTTGTTTGAACTCTTCGGTCTTGGCGCGCAGTTGCTCGTCCGACAATGCCGCTATCGCCGGCTCGAGCGCATTGATTGCCCGCACGGCGGCCGAATATTGGCGAACCAGCCGCTCGTTGCGGCTACCGAAGATCTTCTTGAGGAGGCCTGCGATCATGTTAGATGGGGGTCAGGCATAAAAGTGGCGATTCTATCATGGCGCCTGCAGCCCCCCCGGCTGGGGGCGGTTTTCGCATGAACGGCCCGCGTCGCAACTACGCTCGCCCGCTCGGCACCTTTGTCGGCAGCGGGGATTCGCCGCTTGCACGCCTACAGGAACACGCCCGCCTGCTGACCCGGCTCCAGCGTCAGCTGGATCTTCTGCTACCCGACTATCTGCAGGGAGCGGTCGCGGTCGCGAACCTCGAACAGGAGGTGTTGGCGCTGCACGTCCAGAATGCATCGGTGGCAGCACGCCTCAAGATGCTGGTGCCGCGCATCCAGGAAGGCCTCTGGAGCCAGGGCGCCGCAGTCAAGGAAATCCGCGTCCGCGTTCGCCTGCCAAAACGCAGCACGGCACAGGCCCCACAAACCGTGAGGGAAATCGACGGCGGCGTGCTGGCGGGACTGGAAACCCTGCGTGACAGCCTCCCCGAACGCTCGCCCTTGGCCGGGCCGCTTGCGCGCCTGATCGAGCGCGCCGCGCGGCGCCGCGGCAGCTGATTAAAGCACCGGAACCAAAGCGCGCTCCAGCAGGAGCAGGCCGAGAAATACGAGGGCGGCCACCACAGCAAACTGCGCCAGCTTCTTCGCGACAACAAGGTAGCGCCTGTTGCTTGTCAAAAGCCAGGCAAGCACGCTCGCGACACAGCCGATGCCAACGAGCAGGAAAACGACACGCATCAGCAGCATGTCGCAGGCCCCTCGGCGTCAGGCCGGATGCAACTCGAAGGCGTTGCGCAGCGTGGCCGGCACGTCTTCGTCGCGCTCGAAACTCACGATATCCCAGGCCGTCTTGTCTTCAAGCAATGCCCGCAGCACCTGGTTGTTGAGCGCGTGGCCGGACTTGTGCGCCGAGTAGGCCGCGAGCAGCGGATGCCCGGCCAGGTAGAGATCCCCGATGGCGTCGAGCACCTTGTGCTTGACGAACTCATCGGCGTAGCGGAGCCCGTCCGCGTTGAGCACGCGGTATTCGTCCATCACTATCGCGTTATCCAGACTGCCGCCTCGCGCGAGGCCCGCATCGCGCATGTATTCGACCTCATGCATGAATCCGAACGTACGCGCCCGCGAGATTTCACGGACATAGGACTGGCGCGCAAAGTCCACGGCCACTTCGGTACCGGTGCGATCGATCGCCGGATGATTGAACTGGATCGAGAAAGAGAGCCGATATCCATCGTAGGGCTCAAGACGAACCCATTTGTCGCCTTCGCGCACTTCGACCGGCTTGCGCACCCGCAGAAAACGCTTGGGCGCAGCTTGATCCTCGATGCCCGCCGACTGGATCAGGAACACAAAGGGCGCCGCCGATCCATCGAGAATCGGAATCTCGGGACCATCCACATCAATGTAGGCATTGTCGACACCGAGCCCCGCCAGCGCGGACATCAGATGCTCGACCGTTCCGATCTTTGCCTCGCCCTGCTGCAGGCCGGAGCAAAGTCGCGTATCCACCACCGAATAAGGCGACGCCGGAAGATCTACCGGCGGATCGAGGTCGACGCGGCGAAACACGATACCGGTATCCGGCGCTGCGGGGCGCAGGCTGAGCGTGACCTTGATTCCGCTATGCAGGCCAACACCGGTCGCTGTGACGATGGTCTTCAGCGTACGTTGTCTGAGCATGGACAGACCTTCCGCAAGAGATTGATTGATAAGGATTTTACCACGCCAACATCGGCGCACGATTGGCGCTGGCTATGATCAGGATAGGCCGCTGAGTCGGGCACCGCAAAGAAAAACGCCCCGTCCTGCGGGGCGTTTGGCCTGAATCCGGAAGGCTCAGTCCGCCTGTTTGCGCAGGAAGGCCGGGATATCCAGGGTGCCGAAACCGTTGGCACTCATCGCTTCGACGGTCGAACGGCGGTGCTGGCGACGAATCACTGCGGGCTGCTCGAGATCGGCATAGTTCACTTCGATCCCGACGTTGTCGGTACCGGTCCGGATCACATGCATCGGCGGTTTTTGTGCGGCGGCTTTCGCCACGCCCAACCCTGTCGCAACAACCGTGACGCGGATGCGGTCTTCCATGGCCTCGTCGAAGACGGTGCCGTAGATCACGAAGGCATCGGCATGCGCGAAGGCGCGCACGGTATTTACCGCCTCCCGGACTTCGCTCATCTTCAGCGAGCGGCTGGCAGAGATATTGATAAGCACGCCGCGTGCGCCGGAGAGTTCGACACCTTCGAGCAGCGGGCAGCACGCAGCCTGTTCGGCTGCAATACGTGCGCGATCAATGCCGGCAGCTTCGGCCGAGCCCATCATCGCGCGGCCCATTTCGGCCATCACCGTGCGGACGTCCTGGAAGTCGACGTTCACCAGACCCGGGATGTTGATGATCTCGGCGATACCACCTACTGCATTGCGCAGCACGTTGTCGGCCGAGCGGAAGCACTCTTCGACACTCGCGTCGTCGCCATGGACTTCCATCAGCTTGTCGTTCAGCACGACGATCAGGGAGTCGACGTGCTTGGCGAGTTCTTCGATACCGCTGTCGGCGACGCGGCCGCGGTTTTCGAAATCGAAAGGCTTGGTGACGACAGCGACGGTCAGCACGCCCATTTCACGGGCCACCTCGGCGACGACCGGGGCTGCGCCGGTGCCGGTGCCACCGCCCATGCCGGCGGTGATGAAGGCCATATGGGCGCCGGTCAGCGCGTCTGCGATGCGATCACGTGCATCGAGCGCGGCCGTGCGGCCCGCTTCCGGCTTCGCACCTGCGCCGAGCCCTGAATCGCCGAGCTGGATCTTGGTGGCTGCGCTGCTGCGCTTGAGAGCCTGGGCGTCGGTGTTTGCGCACACGAACTCGACCCCTTTGACCCCTTCACGGATCATGTGATCGATGGCGTTTCCGCCCGCACCACCAATGCCAATCACTTTGATGACGGTGCCGGTGGCTTCCTTTTCCCTGATCTCGAACATCTGCCTAGCCTCCTGATTCAGCCCTGGCGCAGGTGGTCAACCCCGCTGTCGGGGAATTTAACAACCACCTAAATATAGTACGCCGTTGAAAGTTTACAACTAAATATCGGTACAACGCCATAAATTGGACGCGCGCCGCAAAATACTTCGCTCCGCGCTGTCAGAAATTGCGCGCAAACCAGGCCATAACCCTTTGAAATGACTGCTTCATGTTGCGCGATTCACGCGCATGAAGCCCCCTGCGCCGCTGTGCGGCGGCTTCGAAAAGCAGCCCCATGGCGGTCGCATATTGGGGATGGCAAACCATGTCGGCGAGGCTGCCCTGATAGTGGGGAATCCCTACCCGCACCGGTGTGTGGAAGATCTCTTCCCCGAGTTCGACGATACCGGCCAGCACCGCCGAGCCCCCCGTAAGCACCAGACCCGACGACAGCAGCTCTTCGTAGCCGCTGCGGCGCAGTTCTGCCTGCACCAGTTCGAACAATTCGGATACGCGCGGCTCGATCACATCGGCCAGCGCCTGCCGCGTCAGCTTGCGCGCGGCGCGCTCGCCCACGCTTGGCACATCGATCATGGCTTCGGGGTCGACCAGCGCGGGCAGTGCCACGCCGTAGCGGATCTTGATCTCTTCTGCCTCGGCGGTCGGCGTTCGCAGCGCCATCGCGATGTCGTTGGTGACCTGGTCACCCGCCACGGGGATCACAGCGGTGTGGCGGATCGCGCCCTGCGTGAAGACGGCAATGTCCGTCGTCCCGCCACCGATATCCACCAGGCACACGCCGAGCTCTTTCTCATCTTCGGTCAGTGTCGCAAAGCTTGATGCAAGCGGCTGCAACACCAGGTCGTTGACCTCAAGCCCGCAGCGGCGCACACACTTGACCAGGTTCTGCGCGGCAGACACCGCGCCGGTCACGATATGCACCTTCACTTCGAGGCGCACGCCGCTCATGCCGATCGGCTCACGCACCCCATCCTGCCCGTCGATGATGAATTCCTGGGTCAGGATGTGGAGGATCTGCTGGTCGGCCGGCAGCGGCATCGCCTTGGCCGTGTCGATCACGCGCTCGACGTCGAGCGGTGTGACTTCGCGATCCTTGATCGGGGTCATGCCGTTCGAGTTGAAGCTGCGGATGTGGCTACCCGCGATACCGGTGTAGACGTCGCGGATCTTGCAGTTGGCCATCATTTCGACCTCCTGCACCACCTTCGATATCGCCTCTACCGTGGCCTCGATATTGACCACCACGCCCTTGCGCAGACCGCTCGAGGCCTGGGACGCGGCACCGACAACCTCGAAGCGGCCGTCTGGCTTCATCTCCGCTACCAGCGCGGTGATTTTCGAGGTGCCGATGTCGAGCCCGACGATCAGATCCTTGTATTCCTTGCTCATTGTTTTGCCTTGTTGCTGGAGGCCGCGACAAGCTGCACCGCGAAACCGGCCGGGTAACGCAAGTCGGCGACCGAAACGGGCGCTGCAATGCGGGTGCGTGCTTGCGGCCAGACGGATACGAATCGGGAAAGTCGATCGGTCAAGGGCGTATTGCCCTGCTCGCGTCCAAGTTCGATCACCAGACCGTCCTCGAGACGCAATTGCCAGGCTTGCCGGGCCGAAAAGTTGAGTGTGGCGGGCACCGCATTTATGGGCGCGAGCAGCGCCGCGAATTCGCGATAGCGCTGCAGCACCTGTTGCGCGCTACCCTCCGGCCCGGAAAAGACCGGCATGCGCGCATTGCTCGCCGCAATGAATACTTCGCCCTGCTGGTTCACCAATCGCGTATCGCCGTTGTCCCCGGCGCGCCAGTACGCGGTTGCGACATGTTCTTCGAGGCGCACTTCGAGGGTCGCGGGCCACACGCGGCGCACTTCGGCGCGGCGCACCCACGGCAGCTTTTCGAACGCGGCGCGCGCTTCGTCGAGGCTGACGCTGAAGAAATTGCCCTTAAGGCCGGAACGCGCCGCGAATTCAAGTTGCGCGGTCGTCACTTGCGACAGGGGCGAAACCACGACAATTTCGCGAAAGCCGAACAGCGGCATTGCGAGTGCCAGCCGCATCAGCGCATAACCGATCGCCACCGAAGCGCCGAGCAAAAGCACGTCGGCCATGCCGTTCATCCAGTCCGGCCGATGCCAGAGGCCATGCGGCTCCACCGCCGCACGCGCTGGGCGCGCGCCGGCCTGGGTTCGACCGAAGGCGGGCTGATGCTCAGCCAAGTGCGGCTCCCTTGAGCACTTCGACGCACAGATCCTCGAACGACAAGCCTGCCGCACGCGCCGCGATCGGCACAAGCGAGTGCGAGGTCATGCCGGGCGCGGTGTTCATTTCGAGGAACGCGAAGCTGCCGTCGTTACGCAGGATCACGTCGGCACGCCCCCATCCCCGGCAGCCAAGTACCTGAAAGGCTTTAAGCGCCGCTGCGCGGATCGCGTCCTCGGTGTCTGCGCGGACACCCGACGGGCAGTGATAGCGCACCACGTCGGTGAAGTACTTGTTCTCGTAGTCGTACTTGCCTTCCGGCGCCTCGATGCGCACCAGGGGCAGTCCGCGATCACCCAGCACCGCGGCGGTCAGTTCCTGGCCGGCCACGAATTCTTCGGCAATCACCAGCGGATCGAGCCTGTAGGCCAGCGCGAAGGCGTCGGCGAACTGGGCCGGCGTGTTGACACGCGTCACGCCGATCGACGAACCCTCGCGCGCCGGCTTGATGATCAGTGGCAGACCGAGCTCGGCAATGACGCCCGCAAAGTCGGTGTCCGGCGTGAGCATGCGGAAGCGCGGTGTCGGCACGCCGGCGGCGAGCCACACCAGCTTGGTGCGCCACTTGTCCATCGAAATCGCCGAGGCCATCACACCGCTGCCCGTGTAGGGCACGCCCAGCGTTTCCAGCGCGCCCTGCAGGGTGCCGTCCTCTCCGAAGCGTCCGTGCAGGATCATGAAGGCGCGGTCGAAGCCTTCCTTGCGCAGATCCCAGATCGGGTTGATCGCCGGGTCGAAGGCGTGCGCGTCGACGCCTTCCGAGCGCAGGGCTTCGAGCACCGCCTTGCCGGAGATCAGCGAGATCTCGCGTTCGGCAGAATTGCCGCCCATCATCACCGCGACCTTGCCAAATTGGATGACGTCACTCATCGCTTACCCCTGCACCAGCTTGCCCGGAATCCCGCCGATCGAACCGGCGCCCATCGTGATCACCACATCGCCCTCGCGCGCGACTTCGAGGATGCGTGCCGGCATTTCACCGATCTCCTCGACGAACAGTGGCTCGACCTTGCCCGCAACGCGGATGGCCCGCGCCAGCGAGCGACCATCCGCGGCAACCAGCGGCGCCTCGCCCGCGGCGTAAACATCCGCCAGCAACAGAGCATCGACCGTGCCAAGCACGCGCACGAAGTCTTCGAAACAGTCGCGGGTGCGGGTAAAGCGATGCGGCTGGAAGGCCAGCACCAGACGACGGCCGGGGAATGCGCCGCGCGCGGCCGACAGCGTGGCGGCCATCTCGACGGGGTGGTGCCCGTAATCGTCGATCAGCGTGAAGGTGCCACCACCGTTCGCCGCGATCTCGCCATAACGCTGGAAGCGGCGGCCAACGCCCTGGAACTCGGCCAGTCCGCGCGCGATGGCCTCGTCCGGGACGCCAACTTCCGTTGCCACCGCGATCGTCGCCAGCGCGTTGAGCACGTTGTGCATGCCGGGCAGGTTCAGCGTCACCGGGAAGCGGTCGGTCGTGCCGTTCTGGCGCACCACGTCGAAATGCATCTGCCCGCCCACTGCACGTACATTTTCGGCACGCACATGGGCATCGGCCGCAAGGCCGTAACGAATGATCTGTTTCGAGACGAAAGGCATGATCTCGCGCACATGCGGGTCGTCTGCGCACAGCACCGCGACGCCGTAGAACGCGAGGCGGTTGAGGAAGTCGACAAACGCGTGCTTGAGCCGGGCAAAGTCATGCCCGTAGGTTTCCATGTGGTCGGCGTCGATGTTGGTGACCACAGAGATGACCGGACTCAGCATCAGGAAGGAGGCATCCGATTCATCGGCCTCAGCGACCAGGAATTCACCCGTGCCCACACGCGAGTTCGCACCCGCGGCGGTGAGGCGCCCACCGATCACGAAGGTCGGGTCGAAACCACCTGCGTCGAGCACGCTCGCCACCAGGCTGGTAGTCGTGGTCTTGCCGTGGGTGCCGGCGATCGCAATGCCCTGCTTCAGGCGCATCAATTCGGCCAGCATCTGCGCCCGCGGCACGACCGGGATCTGGCGGGCGCGGGCGGCCTGTACTTCCGGGTTGTCGCGCTGCACGGCAGTGGAGGTGACGATGGCGTCGGCATCGACCACGTTTTCCGGTGCGTGCCCCTGCACCACGCGGATGCCCAGCGCGGCGAGGCGACGCGTGGTCGCGTTGTCGGCCAGATCGGATCCGCTGACCGCGTAGCCCTGGCTCGCCAGCACCTCGGCAATGGCGCTCATGCCGGCACCACCGATGCCGACGAAATGGATGTGCTTGATCTTGTGCTTCATGAGGCAAACCGGGGAGGGAAAAACCCTCCAGTGTACCGGGTTGAATGACTGAAACCGGGGGACGTCATGCCTTGCCTCCACCAGTCATGCTTTCGATCATCGCAGCGATGCGCTCCGTGGCCTCCGGCTTGCCGATGCGGCGCGCCGCGCAGGCTATTTCGAGGCAGCGTTGGCGATCCATTTGCTGCAGCAGTGATGCCAGACGCTCCGCCGACAGCTCGGATTGCGGCAGGTGCACGGCGGCGCCTTCGCGGTCCAGCAAAACGGCGTTGTCACGCTGGTGCGAGGTCGTGGAAACCACCAACGGCACCAGGATGCTTGCCACGCCGGCTGCCGTCAGCTCGGCGGCCGTGATGGCGCCTGCGCGACAGATCACCAGGTCCGCGACAGCGAGACGTTGCGGCATGTCGTCGATAAAGGGCAGTAACTCGGCACTTAGCC
Organism: Niveibacterium umoris; assembly: GCF_014197015.1. Lineage (NCBI taxonomy): Bacteria > Pseudomonadati > Pseudomonadota > Betaproteobacteria > Rhodocyclales > Rhodocyclaceae > Niveibacterium > Niveibacterium umoris. The sequence goes on along the minus strand of NZ_JACIET010000002.1, from coordinate 1,558,789 downwards.
CCAGTGTCGCGTAACGTTCGCGAAGGGCATCGATGTTTGCCTTGCCGGATTGGTGCACCACCTCCGGCCGTGCTGTCGCGGGGATCAAGGCCAGCGCAGCAGGCAGCGCCTCGTTGAGCGCACGCGCGCCAAGGCTGCCGCCGACGACCAGGACCTTGAGCGGGCCTTCGCGGCCAGCGAAACGCGCTTCCGGAGGCGGCAGCGTCGCGATCTCGCTGCGCACCGGATTGCCGGTTACGAGGGCCTTGCCGGCGAGCGAGCCGAAACGTCCGTCGAAACCAAAGAACACGCACTTTGCGAGCGGGCCCAGCAAACGATTTGAGAGCAGCGGCGCGGCGTCCGCGTTGACCAGTGCGAGCGGGCGTCCGGTCAGTCGCGCGGCGATCCCGCCCGGCACCGTCACATAGCCGCCCATGCCCAGCACCACATCGACCTTCGCATCGGCGATCAGCCGCGTGCAGCGGACGATGCCCTTCACGAAGTTGAGGGCACCACGCATCGCGTGGCCGATGCCCTTGCCTCGCAAGCCTGCGAATTCGATGGTGTCGAGCGCGATGCCGTGCCGTGGCACCAGATCGCCTTCCATGCCATGCGCCGTGCCGAGCCAGCGCACCCGCCATCCGCGTGACTGCATCGCCTGCGCGATGGCGAGCCCGGGAAAGATGTGACCGCCGGTGCCAGCGGCCATCACCATCAGGGTGCGCGGCGCCACATTCACGGGCGGCCCCCGCGTGTGAGTTGCCGGTTTTCCCAGTCGATCCGCAGGAGCACCGCCAGCGCCAGGCAGTTGGCGAGAATGCCGGAACCGCCGAAGCTCATCATCGGCAGCGTGAGCCCCTTGGTCGGCAGGAGCCCCATGTTCACACCCATGTTGATGAACGACTGCACGCCGAGCCAGATGCCAATGCCCTGCGCCACCAGCCCGGCGAAGTGCCGCTCGATGGTGTGCGCCTGGCGACCGATCGAGAACGCGCGCTGCACCAGGATCGCGAACAGCGCGACCACGGTCATCACGCCGACGAAGCCAAGTTCCTCCGCGATCACCGCGAGCAGAAAGTCGGTGTGTGCCTCGGGCAGGTAGAAGAGCTTCTCCACGCTCGCGCCCAATCCAACGCCAAACCACTCGCCGCGTCCGAAGGCGATCAGCGCATGCGAGAGCTGGTAGCCCTTGCCGAAGGCGTCCTGCCAGGGATCCATGAAGCCAAGGATGCGCTCGCGGCGGTAGGGCGACAGCCAGATCAGCAGGACGAAACCGATGATCGCCACCGCGATCAGCAAGCCGAAGATGCGCGCATTGATGCCGCCAAGGAACAGGATGCCGAAGGCAATCGCGGTGATGACAACGAAGGCGCCGAAGTCCGGCTCCCGCAGCAGCAGGAAACCTACGCACAGCACCACCGCGGCAAGCGGCAGGAAGCCGCGGCGGAAGCTCTTCATGTCGCCGAGCTTGCGCACGGTGTAATCGGCAGCGTAGAGCGCAACGCCGAGCTTCATCAGTTCCGAAGGCTGCAAGTTCGCAAAGCCGAAACCGATCCAGCGTCGCGCGCCATTCACATCGCGCCCTACATGCGGAATCAGTACCAGCAACAGGAGCACGACACCGACAGCAAAGAAGGTGGGCGCGAGCTTCTGCAGCGTGGCGATCGGCACCTGAAAGACCATCGCACCCGCAGTGAGTCCGATCAGCAGAAAGACAACGTGGCGAACGAGGAAGAAGGCCGGCTGGTAATGCGTGAAGCGGTTGCCTTCGGCGGTCGCGATTGAAGACGAGAACACCATCACGACGCCGAACAGCAGCAAGGCCGCCGCCGACCAGATCAACATCGGATCGAGTTCGCGCGGGGTCGCGGGCGCGCCGGTAAGCCGCCCCACGGCGCGGTGTGCCGCGTGCGAACCCATCGGAAGCGCCGGCTCGGGCCGGACGAAGAAGCCACCCACGCGGTCGCGCAAACTCATAGCCGCGTCACTCCTGGCAAAGACCAAACCGCGTCGCAGAACACCTCGGCGCGATGTGCATAGTTCCTGAACATGTCGAGGCTTGCGCAGGCGGGCGACAGCATCACCGCATCACCGGCATGCGCGCATTGGTTGGCAAGCCGCACAGCCTGAGGCAGATCGTCGGCGCGTTGCAGTTCGACGCCACAACCGGAGACCGCCTCGGCGATACGACCCGAGTCGCGCCCGATCAGCACCACCGCGCGGGCGTGGCGTGCAAACGCGTCGCGCAAGGGCGTGAAGTCCTGCCCTTTGCCGTCGCCACCGGCAATCAGCGCGACCTTGCAGCCAAGCCCTTCAAGCGCAGCGACGGTGGCGCCGACATTGGTACCCTTCGAGTCGTCGTAGAAGACGACGCCATCGTCGCGGCGCGCCACCGCTTCGACACGGTGGGGAAGGCCGCGGAAATCGCGCAGCGCTTCGAGCATCTTGCCCATCGGCAAGTCGATGGCGTGGCCCAGCGCCAGTGCCGCGAGCGCATTGGCGACGTTGTGGGCGCCCGCCAGCCTGAACGCGCTGCGCGCCATCAGCGGTGTGTTGCCGTGGGCGAGCCACGTTTCGCCATCGATGTTCACGACACCGAACTCGAGCGAGCCGATCGGTTCTCCAAGCCCGAAACTGAGCACCTTCGATGCGGGCGTCCACATCGCCATCACGCGCGGATCGTCGCGGTTGAGGATTTGTGTGGCACCGGTATTGAAGACCTGCGCCTTGGCCGCGGCATAGTCATCGAGGCCGGCATAGCGATCGAGATGGTCATCGCTGATGTTCAGCACGGTCGCGGCAGTCGGCGCGAAGGTGCGGCAGGTTTCAAGCTGGAAGCTGGAGAGTTCGAGCACCCAGGCTGCAGCCGGCGTGCCAGCATCCTCACGCCGCATCCATTCGTCGAGCGCCGCCGGGCTGATGTTTCCCGCGACCGCGGTTTCGAGGCCTGCCGCGCGACACAGTTCGCCGACCAGCGTGGTGGTCGTGGTCTTGCCGTTGGTGCCGGTGATTGCGACCACCTTGGGCGTCTGGCCGCTTGCGCGCAGCGCCTGTGCGAACAGTTCGATCTCGCCGGTGATCGTGATGCCGCGCGCCTTTGCCTCATCGACCAGCGGCTGTCGCGGATCGAGTCCGGGGCTGATCGCGAGCAGATCGATACCAAGCAGCAGGTCGTTGTCGAAGGCACCGCAACGCAGTTCGACGCCCTCACACGCTGCCAGCGCGTCACGACCGGGCGGGTTGTCGCGTGAATCGGCCACCCGCACCTGCGCGCCCTGTCGCGCAAGGTGCCGCGCCATGGCCAGGCCCGACTCTCCGAGCCCCAGCACCAGTGCGCGTGTGCCTGCGAGTGTCACCGTCGCGTCCCCCGATTCAGCGCAGCTTGAGGGTGGAGAGACCGAACAGGACCAGCATCAGGGTGATGATCCAGAAGCGCACCACGACCTGGGTCTCTTTCCAGCCGCCGAGTTCGTAGTGGTGGTGCAAGGGCGCCATGCGAAAGATGCGCTTGCCGCCCGAGTACTTGAAGTAGGCGACCTGCACCATCACCGACAGGGCCTCGGCAACGAACAGACCACCCATGATGAACATGACGATTTCCTGCCGCACGATCACCGCGACGGTCCCCATCGCCGCACCCAGCGCGAGCGCGCCGACGTCGCCCATGAATACGTCGGCCGGGTAGGCGTTGAACCACAGGAAGCCCAGCCCCGCGCCGCACAAGGCCCCGCAGAACACCGCCAGTTCGCCCGCACCAGCGATGTACGGTACGCCGAGATACTTCGAAAAACCGACGTGGCCGGCGACGTAGGCGAACACGGCAAGCGCGGCAGACACCATCACGGTCGGCATGATCGCCAGGCCGTCGAGACCATCAGTGAGGTTCACCGAGTGGCTGGTGCCGTTGATGACGAAGTAGGCCAGCACCATGAAACCGACAGCGCCGAGCGGATAGACCGCCGACTTGAAGAAGGGGACGATCAGTTCGGTCTGCGCGGGCACGGTGGCGCTCAGACCAAGGTAGACCGCCGCCGAGGCCGCGATCAGCGAGGTCCACAAGTACTTCCAGCGTGAGGGCAAGCCCTTCGGATCGCGATGCACGACCTTGCGCCAGTCATCGACCCAGCCCACCGCGCCGAAGCCAAGCGTCACGAACAGGACGACCCACACATAGTGGTTCTTGAGATCGCCCCACAACAAGGTCGTGATGCCGATCGCGATGAGGATCAGCGCGCCGCCCATGGTCGGCGTTCCGGCCTTGGTGAGGTGGGACTTCGGACCATCGTCACGCACGGCCTGGCCGATCTTCTTCGCGGCGAGCCAGCGGATCACAGGCGGGCCGAAGATGAAGGAGATCACCAGCGCGGTGAGTGCTGCCAGCATCGTGCGCAGCGTGATGTAGCCGAACACGTTGAAGGTGCGGATGTCCTGTCCAAGCCAGAGCGCGAGTTCGAGAAGCATTGCCTAGTTCCTGCCCTTCAGTCTGCCGCCGTGACGGCGTCGACCACGCGTTCCATCTTCATGAAGCGGGAGCCTTTCACCAGTACCACGGTGTCCGGCCCCAACGCCTCGCGCAGTGCGGCGATCAGCGCACCGATGTCGCCGAAATGCCGGCCGCCTTCGCCAAAGTTGCGCGCAGCGACCTCGGCGTGCTCGCCCAGCGCGAACATCTGGTCGATGCCCTGGCTCTTGGCGTATCCGCCAATCTCGTCGTGGTATTGCGCAGCGCGGTCGCCGATCTCGCCCATGTCGCCGAAGACAAAGATCTTGCGACCGGCGGTCATCGCAAGCACGTCGAGGCCCGCGCGCACCGAATCCGGATTGGCGTTGTAGGTGTCATCGAGCACCGTGGCGCCCGCTACGCTGCGCCGCACCTGCAGCCGCCCCTTGGCGCCCGCGTACCCGCCGAGCCCTTCGCTGACGGCTTCCAGCGACACGCCGGCCGCAAGTGTGGCTGCGGCTGCCGCTGCGGCATTGCGCACGTTGTGCTGGCCCGGCACATGCAGCGTGAAGTCGATGTCGCCGTGCGGCGTCGTCAGTTGCACGGCCGATTCGAGCGCGCCGACGTCGGCGCTCGCGCGCACTTGTGCGCTTGCGCCGCAGCCGAAGGTCAGCGTCTTGCGCCCCGGGTTCGCGGCTTTCCACAGATCAGCGTGCGGGTCATCGGCATTGATCACCGCGACGCCAGCTTCTCCCAGCCCGTTGTAGATCGCCCCCTTTTCCACGGCGACGGCTTCGACACCGCCCATGCCTTCGAGGTGGGCTCGCTGGGCGTTATTGACCAGCGCGACGGTTGGTCGCGCGATGCCGGTGAGATAGCCAATCTCGCCCGGGTGGTTCATGCCCATTTCGATGACCGCAAAGCGGTGCGTGCCGCGCAAGCGGAGCAGCATCATCGGCATGCCGATGTCGTTGTTCAGGTTGCCGACAGTGGCAAGCACGGCCGTGTCGTCGGCACCATCGATACGGGCCTGCGCGCGCAAGATCGCGGCGCACATTTCCTTGACGGTGGTCTTGCCGTTGCTGCCGGTTACGCCGATCAGCGGAAGCTGGTAACGGCTGCGCCACCATGCTGCCAGCGCGCCGAGCGCCAGTCGCGTGTCAGGAACCGCGACACAGGGCAAGGGAAGCGCTGCCTGGTCTATCACGCCGGCCGTTTCGATCAGCGCAGCTGCCGCACCCAGTTCCGCGGCCTGTTCGAGAAAGTCATGCGCATCGAAGTTGTCGCCGCGCAGTGCAACGAACAACTGGCCGGGCACCAGGGTGCGGGTATCGCTGCCAACGGAGGTGATCTCCGCATCGCCGCCGATCAAGCTGCCACTCAGTGCTGCGGCGACTTCGCTCAGTTTCATCATGCCGGGACTCCTTGCGGCCCGCGCCATTGTTTCAGCGCAAGTCGGCCCTGCTCGATATCGGAGAACGGGTAACGCTCGCCCGCAATTTCCTGGTACGGCTCATGCCCTTTTCCGGCAAGCAGGATCACGTCGTCGGAGGCAGCCTGCATCACCGTTTGCCGGATCGCCTCGGCACGGTCGCCGACGATGATCACGCCGGCACCGGCGCCACGCGCGATCTGCGCCAGAATTGCCTCGGGATCTTCGCTGCGCGGGTTGTCGCTGGTGAGCACCACGCGATCAGCGAGGCGTGTCGCCACCGCCCCCATCATCGGGCGCTTGCCCGGATCGCGATCTCCCCCGCACCCGAAGATGCAGACAAGCTGACCACCGCGCGCCTGTGCGGTTGGGCGCAAGGCTTTCAGGGCCTGTTCCAGTGCGTCCGGCGTATGGGCATAGTCGATCACGACGAGCGGCTGCATCACGCCGCCGATGGCCTGCATGCGCCCGGGCGGCGCGTGCAAGGCCTGCACAACGCCGGCCACTTCCTCGAAATCGTGGCCGGCAGCCAAGAGGGTGCCGATCACGGCGAGCAGGTTGCTGACGTTGAAACGGCCGACGATCGGGACTTCGACGTCGATACGCTGACCGCTCCACAGCAAGGTGAAGCGCTGGCCCGTCGCGGTGCCATGCAGTTCAGAGGCCACCAACGGCTTGACGCCTGCCGGCAGATGTTCCGGGCAATCGCCCGCGGTGTATCCAATGGTCTGCGCCAAACGCGCACCGCAGTTTGCAGCGAGTTCCAGCCCGAATTCGTCGTCGAGATTGATCACGGCCGCGCGCAGACCTGGCCACTCGAACAGCCGAGCCTTGGCGGCGCCGTAGGCATCCATGCTGCCGTGGTAGTCGAGGTGATCGCGGGTCAGATTGGTGAACACCGCGGTGTCGAAATGCGCACCTGATACGCGGTGTTGATCGAGTCCGATCGAAGAGACTTCCATCGCTGCTGCGCGCGCGCCGTCGGCGACGAATCGTGCCAGTGCAGCATGCAACACGATGCCGTCGGGCGTCGTGTTGAGCCCTTCTTCGAGCGCATCGGGATAGCCGATACCGAGCGTGCCGACAACGCCGCACCGCTCGTGCAGGGCGGTGAAGCAGCGCGCCAGCCACTGCGTGATCGAGGTCTTGCCGTTGGTGCCGGTCACGCCGATCAGACGCAGTTGCTCCGATGGCCTGCCATACACGAGATGCGCCAGATCGCCAGCGAGTCGCGCGAGTCCGTCCCAGGCGAGATGCGGCACCAGCAGCGCGGCATCCCAGTGGTGCCCTTCGCGTTCCCACAGCACGGCTGCCGCGCCGCGCTTCACCGCGTCGGCAATGTAGCGACGGCCGTCGCTGCGCGCGCCGGGATAGGCGAGGAAGACGTCACCGGGTTCGACGGCTCGCGAGTCGGCGCACAGGCGAGTCGGCGCAATGCCGCTCGCCGACAGCGCGTCGAGGATCAGGTGCGCTTCGCGTTGCGTCACATGCCCTCCTTGACATCGGCGTCACTACGCTGGGTCTGTGCGACCTGCATCGGGCGCAGCGGCGCATCGGGCGGGACGCCGAGCGCACGCAGCGAGCCGGCCATCAGTTCCGAAAACACCGGCGCAGCCACTTCGCCACCGTAATGCTTGCCGCCAGTGGGTTCGTCCACCATCACCGCGACGATCAGGCGCGGATTGGAAATCGGCCCCAGGCCCACGAAAGACGAGACGTACTTGTTGGTGTAAACACCGCCCTCGAGCTTCATCGCTGTGCCGGTCTTGCCGCCGACGCGGTAGCCCGGCACCTGCGCAAGCGTTGCGGTGCCGCCCGGCTGCGTCACGGTTTCCAGCATCGCGCGCACTTCGCGGGCGGTCTGCTGCGAGAACACCGGCTTGCCATGCAGCGGGGGCGTCTCGACCCGCGTCAGCGACAGCGGGATCAGGTCGCCCTCGCGCGCAAAGACCAAGTAGGCCTGGGCGAGCTGCATCAGGTTCACCGAGATGCCGTGACCGTAAGACATCGTGGCCTGCTCGATCGGGCGCCAGATGCGCGCCGGGCGCAGGCGCCCGGCGGCCTCGCCGGGGAAACCGAGCTTGAGTTGCGAGCCGAAGCCCAGCGCGTCGTACATCTCCCACATCTGCTCGGCAGGCAGCGCCAGCGACATCTTGGCCGAGCCGATGTTCGACGACTTCTGGATCACCTGTGCGACTGTCAGCGCGCCGTGCGGGTGGGCGTCGGAAATGGTCGCGCTGCCGATCGTCATGCGGCCCGGTGCGCAGTTGATGATCGTGTCGAAGCGGAACTTGCCACTCTCCAGCGCCGCGGCGGCGGTAAAGGGCTTCATCGTCGAGCCGGGCTCGAAGGTGTCGGTCAGCACGCGGTTGCGCAACTGCGCGCCAGACAGCCGTACGCGATTGTTCGGGTTGTAGGTCGGGCTGTTCACCAGTGCGAGGATTTCGCCGGTCTTCACGTCGATCACGACTGCGCTGCCTGCCTTGGCCTTGTTGACCGTTACCGCCTGCTTGAGCGCCGAGTATGCGAGGTACTGAATTTTCGAATCGAGCGCGAGCGTGACGTCTGAGCCTTCACGCGGCTTCTTGATCGACTCGACGTCCTCGACAATGTGGCCGCGGCGATCCTTGATCACGCGGCGACTGCCGGCGTGGCCGAGCAGATCCTTCTGGAATGCCAGCTCGATGCCTTCCTGGCCGTTGTCGTCGACGTCGGTGAAGCCCACCACGTGTGCCGCCACTTCGCCGCTCGGGTAGAAGCGGCGGAACTCGTTCTGCGTGTGGATGCCCGGCAGATTCAGCGCCGCGACACGATCGGCGATATCCGGCGGCACCTGGCGCTTGAGGTACACGAACTCCTTGTCGGACGCGAGCTTGCGATTCAACTCGGCCGGATCGAGCGCCAGCATGCGCGCGAGCTCACGGGTCTGCGCCGGGGTCAGCGAGATGTCGTCAGGAATCGCCCACACCGATCTCACCGGCGTGCTCACTGCCAGCACCTCGCCGTGGCGATCGATGATCTTGCCGCGATCGGCCGGCAGTTCGATGACGCGCGCGTAGCGCGACTCGCCCTTGGCCTGCAGGAAGTCGGTCTTCACGCCCTGCAGCCACGCGGCACGGCAGCCCAGGGCAACAAATCCGGCGAGCAGCAGCACCAGCACGAAGCGGGCGCGCCAGACAGGCAGCTTTTCAGACAACAGCGGATTGTGATTGAAGGTGAAGTTCTTCTTCATTTTTCACCTCCGGCATCCGCATCGAGAACCAGCACGCGATGCGGATCGGGGCTCACCAGATGGAGGCGCTCGCGCGCCACCTTTTCGACCCGGGCGTGCGCCGCCCAGGTGCTTTGTTCAAGCTGCAACTGCCCCCACTCGGTTTCGAGCGCGCGCTCCCGGGTCTGCAGGCGTTCGAGTTCGATGAACAGCTTGCGTGACTGGTGCTGCGCCGAGACCAGGCTCAGCGCGCTGGCCAGCACGAGCACGATGAGGAGCACGTTGGTGCGAACCATGTCAGGCAACCCGCTCCGCGATGCGCATGATCGCGCTGCGCGCGCGCGGATTGGCGGCCACTTCCGCTTCGCCAGGGCGCACCGGCTTGCCGATCAGACGCATCGGCGGTGTCGGCAGATCCGCAGCGCGCACCGGCACGCCGCGCGGCGGCTCCACCGGATGCGAGGCATCGCGCAGGAACTGCTTGACGATGCGATCTTCGAGGGAATGGAAGGCAATCACGACGATGCGTCCGCCCGCTGCGAGCCGATCCACGCACTGCGGCAGGATCAGCGACAGCTCCTCAAGCTCGCGATTGACGTGAATCCGTAGAGCCTGGAAGGTGCGCGTCGCTGGGTGCTGCCCCGGCTCGCGCGTGCGCACGACCTTTTCCACGAGCGCGGCAAGTTGCCGTGTGGTTGTAACAGGTTGCCCTGCCCGAGCAGCAACAAGCGCCTTTGCAATCTGGTAAGCAAACCGTTCTTCACCGTACCCCCTCACTACTTCGGTGATTTCCTGCACGGTCGCCCGTGCAAGCCATTCCGCAGCGGTTTCGCCGCGGGTCGTATCCATGCGCATGTCGAGCGGTGCGTCGAAGCGAAAGCTCATGCCGCGCGAGGCGTCGTCGAGTTGCGGCGACGACACGCCCAGGTCGAGCAGCACGCCATCGACCTTCGCCACACCAAGCGCGTCGAGCGCCTCGGCGAAGGCCGAAAACGGTTCATGCACCAGCGTCAGCCGCGAGTCGTCCAGCGCCTTGCCCGCTTCGATCGCACGCGGATCGCGATCGAAGGCGATCAGGCGGCCGGCAGTGCCAAGCCGCTTGAGGATCGCGCCGCTATGCCCGCCGCGACCGAAGGTGCCGTCGACGTAGATGCCCTCCGGCCGCACCGCGAGTGCATCGACCGCTTCGTCCAGCAGGACCGTCACGTGCGCCAGTTCGGCGCTCACAGCGACAGGGTCTCCAGGCCAGGCGGAAGCAGGTCGGCGCCGAGTGCGAGCATTTCTTCCTGTTGTTTCTGCCAGCCCGCGTCGGACCAGAGTTCGAAGTGGTTGCCCTGCCCCACGAGCCAGACCTGCTTGTCGAACTGGGCGAACTGGCGCAACTCGGGCGCGATCAGCACACGGCCGGCGGCGTCCATCTCCTCGTCGCGCGCAAAACCGACCAGCAAGCGCTTGAGCAATGCCGCCCGAGGCTCGAGGCTGGGGGCGGCGAGCACCTTGTCGCGAATCGGCTCCCAGGCAGGCACCGGATAGACCAGCAGGCAGCGATGCGGATGCGCCGTGATCACGAGCTGACCGCCGGACATCCCCGTCAGGGCGTCACGATGCCGCGACGGGATCGCCAGGCGACCTTTCGCATCGAGACTCAGCGCGGCAGCGCCCTGAAACATCCGAACCCTTTCAGCTCACCGGGTAGCGGGACACCCACTTCGCGACCCGCGCGAACAGGTTTTGTCCACTTTTACCCATTTTTCTCCACTTCGCACCACTTTAGGTAAAAGAATCAAGCCGGTCAAGCGAGCTTCAGGAGGTTTTTCTCAAACAACACAAGGACTTACGGGCGACGCACAAGCCGGCGCGCAGGTTTTCTCAATAAATACAAGACCATAGGCATAGAAGCTGAAGTGGCTTGCGAGAAACAGGACTCCGACGAATGGCGAGCGATCGCAGAAACGTGTCGGCAAGGCGGAGGAGAAAGCGGTTTCCGGGAAAGATGAGCGCCGCTCGGGCGGCTGCGTCTTGAAAGCTGGGAGGCGCCGCGCAAGCCGCGCGACGAACGACGACGTTGAGATGCGCAAGGCGCGTCAGTTCGTCGAAAAGCGTTAGCGCAAAATAGGCGGTGGTATCGCGCCCACGTCAGCGCCTGGAGTGGCGCTGCGGCGCATCCGGTATCGGCAAGAAGCGAAGTGGAAGTCCGCCGATAAGCCGGGTTCTGTCGCGCCCCCTTGCGGAGACGGGGCAGTCATTCCTCTGGTCGACGCATTGCTGCGAAGCTCTAGCAGCCTACCCGGGAGCTCAGCGGGCCGCCTCAACGCTCCCCTATTTGGCCTTGCCCCGAATGGGGTTTACCGTGCCGTACGTGTCACCACGGACGCGGTGGGCTCTTACCCCACCGTTTCACCCTTACCTGATCCCCTTGCGGGGCCATCGGCGGTCTGCTCTCTGTTGCACTTTCCGTCGCCTTGGGCCTTTCGGCTTATAGCGCCCGGCCGTTAGCCGGCATTCTGCCCTGCGGGGCCCGGACTTTCCTCGATACCTCGCGGTACCGCGACTGCCTGGCGGACTTCCAGTGCGGATTCTACCCGGTGCGCGTCGAAGCGACCTTGACATTCGGCCGCGAGCGAACAATAGTGATATCACTTCGATATCCAACGAGGCATCCATGCCCCCCGCTCACAACGAACGCAGCGGCATCGCGTTTACCGGTTACATCGCCCTGGTCGTCGCACTCGCCCTCCTGCTGACGGCCATTTCGACCGTCGTCGGGCTCGCCTCCGGGCAACCCTCCGAAAGCGAGCTTGCCACTGCGGGATGGCGCCTTGGTGCGCTGGCGCTCGGGCTGCTCTTCATCGTGCCGGGCATCTACATGCTGCAGCCGAACGAGGCGGCGACACTGCAACTCTTCGGCGCCTACACCGGCACCGACCGCGGTCGCGGCCTGCGCTGGACGATCCCGTTCTTCTCGCGCAAGAAACTCTCGCTGCGGGCACGTACCTTCCTCACCGAGAAACTCAAGGTCAACGACCAGCGCGGCAACCCGGTCGAAATCGCCGGCGCGATCATCTGGCGGGTGGACGACACCGCCAAGGCGCTCTTCGACGTGGATGACTACGAGGCCTTCGTGCGCATCCAGAGCGAAACCGCGCTGCGTCACCTCGCCAGCGCCTACCCCTACGACACGATGGACGCCGAAGACATACCGGCTTCGCGCACCCTGCGCGGCGGGGCAGAGTCAATCGCCGAGACGCTCGCCGCGGAACTCGGCGAACGGCTCGCGATGGCCGGGTTGGTCGTCGATCAGACCAAGCTCACCCACCTCGCCTACGCGCCGGAAATCGCCAACGCGATGCTGCGTCGCCAGCAGGCCGAAGCGGTGATCGCCGCCCGACGCAAGATCGTCGAAGGCGCAGTCGGCATGGTCGAAATGGCGCTCGCACAACTGGCCGAACGCAAGATGGTGGAACTCGACGATGAACGCCGCGCAGCCATGGTCAGCAACCTGCTGGTGGTGCTGTGTGGCGAGCGGGAGGTCACGCCGGTCGTCAACAGCGGCACGCTCTACACCTGATGGCCTCACCCGGCAAAAAGGCCTATCCGCTGCGGATCGATCCGGCCGTGTGGGATGCGCTGGTACGACTCGCCGCGACCGAAATGCGCAGCACCAATGCGCAGATCGAGTACCTGCTGCGCGAGGCGCTCGCGCGGCGCGGCATCCGGCCGGGCGGGGAACCTCCGCCCGAACTCAAGGATTGAGCTCGCGCAGCGCCCAGGCGTTGCCGGCCCGCGCCCAGCTGCGACGCACATGCGGCGTCGAGCGCAGGCAGAGACGCTCGACACGCTGGGGGATTAGCACCAACAAGGCAAAGTGCGGCGGCGGCACAAGCGGCGGCGTTTCGGTCACGAACGCCGACTCCGGCGCACGCGCAGCGCCCGGCGTGGGCCACTGGAAGCGCCGCCGCGCTTCGTCGCTGCCGTCGCGCCACAGCGCCGCGCGCAGCGCCGACCACTCGGTCGAAGTTTTCTCACCATGCAGTGCGATCCGCCCGGCCAGCCGCCACTGAACCCTGGCATCGGCAAAGTACCAGCACGCTTCTGCGCGGTCGTCTGCCCCGAGCGCGGCGGCTTTGGCGCTTCGCAAGTCCGTCACGAACACCAGCTCGCTTTCCGGCCCGAAACGCCTGAAAGTCATGCTGCGGACACCGGGCCCCCGCTCGGCATCGAGCGTGGCCACCTGCACGAACAACGCTGCGGGATCCTGTGCATGCGCCGCAAGATCGGCGCCGAGCACATCGCGCCAGGGCGGCCCGGCATCGGCAGGCCGCGGGGCAGTGGAAGACATCGGTCAGCTCACTCCTGCAAGTTGAAGATCAAGATCATCGACACCCGAGGTACGGGGCCAGACGGCAACCGTGCTGCCTGCGCCGGCCGGCGATCGGGCGCGCAACTCACAGCCCGTAGCGCTTGATCTTGTCGTAAAGCGTACGCAGCCCGATACCCAGGCGCTTGGCCGCTTCGCCGCGGTGGCCACCCACCGCATCGAGCGCGCGCGCAATGCTGCGTCGCTCGATATCTTCGAGCGATTCGACTTGATCGCCCAGCGCGGGCCCTTCGTCAAAATCATGTTCGAGCACGATATCGCCCGCACACAGGCGATCACCATCCGCAACGATAAGCGCGCGTTCAAGCGCATTGCGCAGTTCGCGCACATTGCCCGGCCAGCGCGCCCCCCGGATACGCGCGAGCGCATCGTCGGTCAGGCTGATCGACGAGCGCCCTGCCGCAGCGGCCAGCTGGTGCAACAGCGCGCGCGCGATCGGTTCGATGTCTTCGGGCCGCTCCCGTAAGGGCGGCAGGCGGATCGGGAAGACTGCAAGGCGGTGGTAGAGGTCTTCGCGGAAACGGCCATCGCGCACCATGGCGCGCAAGTCGCGGTGGGTTGCGGCAATCCAGCGCACGTCGGCACTGATGGCACGCGAGCCGCCAACGCGCTCGAAACTGCGCTCTTCGATCACGCGCAGCAGCTTGGCCTGCATCGGGGGCTGCAATTCGCCGACTTCGTCGAGGAAGAAGCTGCCGCCGCGGGCCAGTTCGATGCGGCCGATGCGCTGGGCGTGCGCGCCGGTGAAGGCGCCCTTCTCGTGACCGAACAACTCGCTTTCGAGCAAGGATTCGGTCAGCACCGCGCAGTTGATTGCAATGAACGGGCCCGCAGCGCGCGGACTCGCGGCATGAATCGCGCGCGCGACCACTTCCTTGCCTGTGCCGGTCTCGCCCTGCAGCAGCACCGTCGCTGCGGTACGCGATACCCGCTCCACCGCATGCACCACCGCCTGCATGGCGGGCGCCCCCCAGCTGAGTTGTGTGTGCCCGGCATTTGGCATCGCCGCGCTTGAAGCCCGCTGGGCCAGCAGGCCTCTGACCTTGTCGCGGATCGCCGCCGGGCTGGCCACCGGCTTTTCGAGAAAATCGCTCGCCCCGAGCTTGATCGCCTCGACCGCCGTGGGCACCGCGCCATAGGCCGTCAGCAGGAGCACTTCGGGCGCCGGCTGCAGCGCCCGCGCCGCGCGCAACACCTGGATGCCATCGACGCCGGGCATCCGCAGATCGCTCAGCACCAGCTCGAACACATCGCCGCGCAGTGCATCGAGTGCGGCGATCCCGTCCGCAGCCTCCACGATCTGGTGGCCATCGCGCGCGAGCGCTTCGGCCAGAAAACTGCGTACGCCTTCGTCGTCATCCGCCACCAGAATCCTGGCCATCGAGACCTCACTCAATCGCGCGGGAGCGTGATCCGGAAAACAGCGCCGCCGTCCGGATGGGTTGTGCCTTCGAGCTTACCACCGTGCTGTTCGACTGCCCGGCGGGCTGCCGCGAGCCCCAATCCGGTACCACTGACGCGACTGGTGACGAAAGGCTCGAAGATGCGCTCCTCGTCACCCGTGGGAATCCCCGCGCCCAGGTCACGCACCTCGATCACGACGCTTCGTGGCACCTCGCGCCGCGCGATCTGCAGGGCAATCACATCCTCCGGGGCGGCCAATGCCGCGTTGCGCAGCAGATTACTCAGCGCGAGCCCCAGACGCCCCGCGTCGATGCGCAGTGCCGGCGGCGCTTCGCTCAGATCGGCACTCACGCGGATCCCCGGGAGCGACTGCAACACCTGGCCAATCCAGGCTGCAGGCGCGATTTCACGCAGGTCCAGCGGGCCGTCGCGCACATAGTCCAGCAGGGTCGCAGTGAGCCGCTCCAGGCGCTGCGCTTCGTCCACGATGCGGCGCGCTTTGCTGGCCTCGGGCGTATCCGGCGGCAGGTCTTCAGCGAGCAACTGGCAATGCCCCTTGAGTGCAGCGATCGGGTTGCGCAGTTCATGCGCGATGATCGCCGACATCTGCCCCAGCGCGGCCAGCCGCCGGGCGCGCTCGGCATCCTCTTCGGCGCGCGCCAGCCTGACGAACACCATGTAAAGCACGCCCGCCACCAGCAACAGGACAAGCGCCGCAGCGCCGGCAACCACCTGGGTACGCAGCATGGCAGCCCGCAGCCCGGCGACGATCGAGGTTTCGAACTCGATCACCAGGAATCCACGAAAATCGCCGCGCAATTCCGGCGGGCGATGCGGGTCGCCGACCTCGCCTTCGCCGGGCTCGCGCGGCAATACCGGCGGCAGCGCACCGACCAGCCGGACCCGCTGCCCGCGAATCGTCATCTGGCCCAACTCGAGACCCCGCAGGCCATTGCCCCCCTCGAGCTGCGGCGTGCCGGCAGCCCCGATGACATGATCGCGGATCACGACGGCAAGGTAACGCAAGCCGGCGCTCTCACGCCGCGCGATTTCGCCGTCGAGCGGTGTCAGTGTCACCGGGCGTTCGGTGGCATGGGTGTCGTTGAGGATCGTGTCGATCAGCGCATGCCCCTCCCCGCGAACCAGGGCATCGGCAGCAGCGTCGAGCCCGGCACGGGCCGACCATACGGTGACCGCCAGGGACACCGACGCAATCGCGGCGACCGACACGACGGCAGCCAGCGCGGCGCGCGCGTATCGCGCCAAGCCTGCGCCTGTGGGCTGGGCTGTCCGCGTTCCAGGCTTGGTGGCCATGTTTCCCCTCGTACCTGCTGCTCAGGCGGATCGCCTGCGTCCGCTCAACTGCAAGATCCATTCCGATAACGACTTCGCTCGCAGCGGGCGTTTGCTCGCACGCCGCAAGGCTCGGACTGCAGAAACTGCAGTCGCTGCTGCAGATTCCGCAGCGTCGTCGCGCCGCCCGCACCGCGCGCCTCGCCGCAAACCGCGTGCCGCCTTGGTCGAACGCATGTGAACCAGTCTGGCATGCCGATTGCGGTACAGGCATCGAACGCGCGCCAGAGGCCGGCCGATTCGGCGTCGGCGCTATGCAGACCAACCCAATCGCGACACCGGAGTAGCGCCATGAAAACAGAAATGGTCCCGTCCCGCACCCTGTCCCGCCACCTGATTGGCGCCATCCTTGTGCTGAGCCTCAGCGCCTGCAGCCTGTTCGGCTGTGGCGGCTCCGGTGAAAGCAGTGCCGCGAGCGGCGGTTCGGGGACAAGCGTATCGAGCGGAAGCGGCACCACGCCCGCTGCGGCGAGCTACACCAATCTCGCCTATGCCAGCACCTCGACTGCGCAGAAGCTTGACCTGTATGTGCCGGCCGGTAGCGGCCCCTTCCCGCTGGTGATCAACATCCATGGCGGCGGATTCATGGCAGGCGACAAGGGCATGCTCGACACGCCGGTCAAAGACGCGCTGCTGGCTGCCGGCTACGCGGTGGCCACCATCAATTACCGGCTCTCGGGAGAGGCAATCTTCCCGGCGGCGGTGCTCGACGCCAAAGCCGCGGTGCGCTTCCTGCGCGCATCGGCCGCCAGCTACCGGCTCGATCCGGCGCACTTCGCGGCGTTTGGTCAATCGGCCGGTGGCAATCTCGCCTCCATGCTCGGCACCACCGGCGATCAGGCGGAATTCGACGACGCGACGCTGGGCAACCCCGGGGTGTCGAGCCGCGTCCAGGCGGTGATCGACTGGTTCGGGCCGACCGATTTCCTGCAAATGGATCGCGAGGCGGCCAGCCAGGGCTGCAGCAGCAGCGACCAGACGCACGACCTCGCGTCGTCGCCCGAATCGCGCTATCTCGGCGCCGCGATCCAGACCGTACCGGGGCTCGCCGCGCGCGCCAACCCGATCAGCTACATCAGCGCCGACGACCCGCCCTTCCTGCTGCAAAAAGGCTCGCTCGATTGCACCGTGCCCTACGCCCAATCCGGCTTGCTGGCCGATGCGCTTAGCGCTGCCGGGCGGCCGGTGCGCTTCGAGACGCTGGTCGGCGCGGGCCACGGCGGCAGCGCATTTACCAGCGCCGCCAACATCAATGTCCTGCTCGACTTCCTCAGCACCGCGCTGAAGTGATCCCCCCGCGCAGCCGCGCCCTCAGTGCGGCTGCGCCCCCACCCTCATGCAAGAGACCGCAGCCATGCATCACAGCGACGCCCCCCCGACCAGCCCGCATACGCCGGAAGCCTTCAGCGCCCACGGATTCAAGATGCTCGAAGACATGGCCGAAGAGCTCTCGGGTGACCTGGTCTTCCCCATCTGTTTCGAGATCTCGGTAAGCCTGCGCAGGATCGCCGACGACCCGGTTCCCAATGCCGGACGTCTGCTTGCGCTGATCAGCGCTGACCCGCTGGTGTGCCTGAAGATCCTGCGGCTGGCCAATGCCGTCGCCAGCCGCGAAGGCGCGCCCGCCGTGCGCGACCCCGGCGGTGCGATCGCGCTGGTGGGTGCCGACAGGATCGCCGTCTGGGCCTCGCGCATCGCGGCGCGGCAACTGCTTGCCGCGCGCAGCATGGTCGATTTCGTCGACCACAGCGAACACTTGTGGCGCCACTCGCTGACCGCCGCATGTGCGGCGCAGGTGCTGGCCGAGAAGATGACCCGACTCGACCCGGCCGAAGCCATGGTCGCCGCGCTGGCGCACGACATTGGCGCGTTCTACATGCTGTATCGCGCAGTGCAATACCCGGCCCTGCGCGGTAACCATGACCTCGTTCTGCCGCTGGTCATGCAGTGGCACGAGGACATCGGCACCTCGGTGCTCGAATCACTGCGGGCCCCGCGACATTTCGTCGAGGCGATCGCCCATCACGACCTGCCAAGAGCGCAGCCGGACACGCCTCGCACGCTCGGCGACGTGGTTTACATGGCCAATCTGCTCGCTGGCGGGCAACCGGAATGGCAGCAATTCGAGGGCGAACCCGCCCCACTGCGGCATGAAAAACCGGCTCAGGCCTACTTGCGGCTGATGCCCGAAATCGAGGCGCGCGTGAGTGCGCTACGCGCCGCCGTCGCCTGATCTCCGCCTGCGGCGGCCGCGCGAACCGCTTGCACGCACACGCGGGACTCAGCCCCCCAGCGCCGCGCCGCAGCCGCTGCAGAAACGGTGCCCGGTCGCGGCGGCTGCACCGCAGGCCGGGCAGAAGCGGGGCGCCGTTGCCAGCGCAGCGACCGCAGCCGGCGGCGGCAGTGAAGCCGAGCCGGCCTGTGCCAGCGCGTTGAACTGCTCCAGCGCAGCCTGGCGCCGCACGTCGTCGGTCGCGGTCGGCGCGACCAGCACCGACTGTTCGCGGACGAAGGTGCGCAGGCGTTCGATCAAGGCCGGCGACAAGTCCCCGCTGTTCATGGCGACCACATGGCGGGCGGAATCCTTGCCCAGCACCGTGGTCGTCAGCTGTGTCGCCCAGAACCGGAAGGTCATGCCCTCGACCTTCACCATCGTCGACGCGGCGCGAACACGGTCTTCCAGCACCCGCCCCTGCTCCAGCTGAGCGGTGACGTACTGACCCGACACTTCGATCGCGTAAAGCTTCGATTCAAAGTCCACCCGCTGCCACAGGCTGCCGGCCGCGCGCGAACAGAACAGGCCAAGGCTGGCCAGCGTCGCGAAATAGGCCAGCGCCGGGAAGCTGATTTCAGCGGTCTCGCCCAGGCTGCGCAGGCCGAACAGCAAACCGCTCAGCGCCGCCCCGGCGGCGGCCAGCGCGCCGATCGTGCTGAGCGCCAGCACCCAGCGGAAACGTGGGTTGCCGAGCGCATTGGCCAGACGCAACTCGACTGCGTTGAGCGGCAGCGGTTGCGTTTCTTCGATGACCTCGCCCTGGAATTCGCCGGCGCGCGCGCCCATGTCGATCGACGGCAGGATGCGCGCATAGACCCGGTTCGGGATGCCTTCCGACCAGCGCTCCAGCATGATCCGCTCGAACTCGCCGAGCACCTGCCCGGGGTGGATCGACAGGTTCCACGCCTCCTGCGTCTGTTCGACCAGCGTTTGTGGTGGCGCCGAGAGCTGTGCCATCAGCGCGAGGAAGAAACATACCGAGCAGCCCAGCGCGGCGAGGTAGAGCACGAACACGTGCGGATAGGGGCTGAAGCTGCCCAGTGCCGGCAGCTTGGGGGCGATGACCATCAGCAGTACCGGGCCGAGGATGGCCAGCGCGGTGATCAGCACGAAACGCCCGATCGACAGCTCCGCGCCGGCGCCCTGCGCCGACGTCGCCGCCGGGCCGATCAGCGCGAACATCGCATAGGCCCAGAATCCCAGCCCCAGCCAGCCGCGCAGGTGGCCACCAGCCTCCTCGCCCGCCGGCATGCCGAAGAAGGCGACGAGGAAGGCAAGAAAGAAGATCGCCAGCGTCAGCGCATGGCTGAACTGGCGCGAGGCGAGCACGCGGATCGGATCCGGCGCGTGGATCAGGTTGGGCACCAGCCAGTACAGCAGGCCGTTGAAGGCACCCTTCGGCTCGCCGTACTGCAGGGCACGGGCACGCAGGCTGTCTTTCAGGTGCTCGGACGCCGCGCTGCGGCCCTGTACATCGGCCTGCACCAGCGGTGCCAGGTC
Source organism: Niveibacterium umoris (assembly GCF_014197015.1). NCBI lineage: Bacteria > Pseudomonadati > Pseudomonadota > Betaproteobacteria > Rhodocyclales > Rhodocyclaceae > Niveibacterium > Niveibacterium umoris. Next base: position 1,538,816 of record NZ_JACIET010000002.1, on the reverse strand, counting down.
GGCCGGGCGACCGCGACCGAAGTAGTAGCGCAACTGGCTGAAGGCGCGCACGCCGTGGGTCGCGCCCAAGCCGAGCAGCAGCAGCGCCAGCACCACCGGCGGCCAGCGCAGCACGCCTTCCATCACATGGCCGCGCGCCATCAGCAACACCGCGACGCCGCTGGCGAAATACAGACCGCCGGACGCGAGCAGGAAAAAGTTCTCCAGCCGATGCGGGTTGGGAATGTTGAGCTGGCCGGTCTGGCTGTTGTAGTCGTAACTCATCGCTGCATTCGTCCTTTCAAGGCGTCATGCCGGCGCCAGGCATGGCTGCGACTGGCAAGCCTGCGTCGCGCAAGCATCGTCCCGGTGCTCACGGCCGACCATCGTCCCGCGGCGGCCCGTCATGATGCGCAAAGCCACAACGTACTGCATGGCGAAACTTCACGCCCCCGCACAGCCGGCAATGCCTTGCGACGCCACCGACCCCGCTTGCGGCAGGCGGGCCGATTATGGCACGCAGTTTTTGACACGCCCGGCCTCAGGAATCGGCGCGCGCCTCCGTTAATACGATATCCCGACCAACGATCCCAGGCATCCCGCACCATGTCGTCGATCAAGAAGATTTCCGCGTCGCAGTTGAAGGTCGGCATGTTCCTGCATGACCTGGACTGCGGCTGGATGGAACACCCCTTCCTGCGCAACCGCTTCACCATCAAGAACGAGGCGCAGATCGAGAAGATCCTCGCGGCCGGCATCCATGATGTGTACATCGACATTTCCGAAGGCCCGGATGTGGCCGATGCGCCGACCGCCGACGAGGTGAAGGCAAACCTCGAACGCGAGATGCTGGAAGTCGCCGCCCAGGCGCCGGCGGCGCCGCTCAAGCTCGACGTCGCCGCCGAGATGCAGCGCGCCAAGCAGATCAAGAACCAGGCCGAAGCCATGGTGCGCAACGTCATGCACGACGTGCGGCTGGGCAAGGCGGTCGAGATGGAAGCGGTCGAGCCGCTGGTGCAGGACATCACCGAATCGGTGTTGCGCAACGGCGGCGCGCTGCTGACGCTGCTGCGCATCAAGAACAAGGACGACTACACCTTCCTGCACTCGGTCAGTGTCGGGACCTTGTTGATCGCGTTCTGCCGCGGCGTCGGCATGGATCTGGAGCTGACGCACCAGGCGGGTCTCGGCGGTCTGCTGCACGACACCGGCAAGGCCTTCGTGCCGGACGAGGTGCTGAACAAACCGGGCCGCCTGACCGAGGAGGAATTCGACCTCATCAAGCGTCACCCGAAAGATGGCTGGGATGTGCTGCTGAAAACGCCGGGCATCGGCGATGTACCGCTCGACATCACGCTGCATCACCACGAGCGGGTCGACGGCAGCGGCTACCCGGACAAGCTGCCGGGCGACCAGATTTCGACCTTGGCGAAGATGGCGGCGATTGTCGACGTTTACGACGCCATCACCGCCGACCGCTGCTACCACAAGGGCATGCCCGCTACCGACGCGCTGCGCAAGCTCTACGAGTGGAGCAAGTTCCACTTCGAGCCAACGCTGGTGCAGGCCTTCATGCGGGTGGTCGGCATCTACCCGGTCGGCACGCTGGTCAAGCTCGAATCCGGCAAGCTCGGCGTCGTCACCGAGCAGAACGAAAGCAGCCTGCTGACCCCGGTGGTGAAGGTGTTCTTCTCGTCCAAGTCGAATGGCTATGTCGAGCCTTACCTGCTTGATTTGTCCCGCCCGCTGGGCAGTGGCGGTGGCGACCGCATCACCGGGCATGAAGATCCGCAGAAGTGGAAGATCGATCCGATGCGTTTTCTCGGCGCCTGACGCAGCGGTCAGTGAAATGAAAACGGCCGCGCTGGGCGGCCGTTCTGTTGTTGTAGCTGCGAAACCTCAGCGCGTGCCGGCCGTCTTGGCGAAGTCGCCGGCATAGGCGGCGGCAAACGCCTCGGGCGCGACGAATTTGCGAATCGCGGCATTCACATCATCCACGCTGGCAGCCTTCAGGCGCGCCACGAAATCGGCTTCCCATTGCTGGGTGCGGCCCAGGTAGAGGTGACCGATGAACTCGGAAGCCAGCGCGCCGTCCCGGGTGCGTGCAATCGCGATTTCCTGCAACGCGCCGGCCTTGGCGTCGGCGAGTTCTTCGGCAGTAATGCCATCCTTGAGCAGGCGCTCAAGCTCTTCCTTGACTGCCGTCTTCACCTTGGCGCGATTCTGCGGCGCATAGATCGCATACAGCCCGAATGATGAATTGGCCTCTTCCGACGACAGGTTCAGCGAGCTTCCGGCACCGTAGCTGATGCCTTCCTTCTGGCGCAGGCGGTCGCCAAGGCGGCTCTTCAGCGCACCGCCGCCAAAGATGCGATTGCCCAGCAGCAGCGCGGGCGCCTGCGGATCATCCTCACGCAAGGGCAGCGCGAGGCCGGCCATGAAAATGGCGTTGGCCTTGTCGGGCGTTTCGAAGCTCAGTTCGACCGCCTGGGTCTTGCGATAGGGCTGCGGCAGGCGGGCGAATCGCCGTGGCGCAACCCAGTCACCGAAGAGCTGTGCGAGCTGCGCGCGGGTGGCTTCGGCATCGAAATCGCCGACCAGCGCGATTTCGGCATCTTGCGCGCCGACGAAGCCGGCATGGAAGTCGCGCAGTGCGTCGAGCTTGAGCGCGCGCACCGCATCGAGATCCTCGTCTAGGGTCGACGCATAGCGCCAGTCGCCTTTGGGATAGGGGTTGTCGTGCCGCGCCAGCGCGCGCGAGGCGATCACCTGCGGTTCGCTGCGGCTGCTCTCGATGCTGGTGAGCCATTGCGCGCGCATCTGCTCGAACTCGCTCGCCGGGAAGTCCGGCTTGCGGAGGATCTGTGCGAGCAGCGGCAGGAATTCGCCGAGCGTGTCGCGGCGTGCTTCGAAGCCGATGCTGACGGCGTTGCCGGCGCGCCCGATCGAGAGCGTGGCCTTGAGCGCATCGAGGCGATCGGAGATCTGCTCGCGGCTCATGCCGCCGGCGCCGCGCACCAGCATCGCGCTCGCCGCTTCCGAGACGGTGGCGAGCCCCCTGAGCGAATCGATATCGCCGAAACGCAACATCATCTTGCCGGTCACGGTATTACCGCGCGTCTTTTTGCTCAGCAACGCGAGCTTTGCGCCGTTCGGCAGGGCGCCGCGCTGGGTGCGGGCTTCGACATTCTGGTAGCTCGGGTCGAACGCTTCGCCGGCTTCGACCGCCTTGCGGCCGGTGTAGCCCTTCAAGAGTTCCGCCGGTTTGGCTTCCTCGGGCAGCGCAACCCGTTCCGGCTTTTCGGTCGGCACGAAAATCCCGACCGTACGGTTCGAGGCCTTGAAGTAATTGGCCGCAACCCGCTGCACATCGGCAAGTGTTACGGCCTCGATCTGATCGCGCTGCAGAAAGAGCAGTCGCCAGTCGCCCTGCGCAATCGCCGACGAGAGCGCCACGCCAAAGCGTTCCGGGTTGTTGAGGAGCTTTTCGTAGCTGTTGGCGAAACCGATCTTGGCGCGCTTGAGTTCCTCTTCGGTGACCGGTCGGGCGTTGACCTCGTCGAGCGTCGCAAACAGAAGCTTGCGCACCTCGTCCAGATCGCCCTTCTTGTCGACCACCGCGTAGAGGCTGAAGTAGCCCGGTTCGGCATTGGCCGACGGGCCGGCGCCAACCTGCGCGGCCTTGCGCGTCTCGATCAGGGCCTTGTGCAGGCGGCCCGAGGGCGCGTCGTCGAGCACCGAGGCCAGCACCTTGAGCGCCGCGACGTCCGGATGCGGGCCGTTCGGGATGTGATACACCGCGGCGATCAACTGATAGTCGCCGACCCGCGACAGCGTGACCTGGCGCTCGCCGTCCTGCACCGGATCGCGCGTCCAGGTGGGTTCGAGCACCCGGTTCGGTTTCGGGATGGCACCGAAGTAGCGGTTGATCTTCGCCAGCGCCGCCGCCTCGTCGAACTTGCCGGTGAGCACCAGCACCGCGTTATCCGGCTGGTAATACTTGCGGTAGAAGGCCTGCAGACGCTCGATGTTGACCAGCTCGACATCGGTACGCGCGCCGATCGTGCTCTTGCCGTAGTTGTGCCACTGGTAGGCGGTCGCCAGCATCTTCTGGAAGAGCATGCCGCCGGGGTTGTTTTCGCCCGACTCCATCTCGTTGCGCACGACCGTCATCTCGGTATCGAGATCCTTGCGGGCGATGAAGGAATTGACCATGCGGTCGGCCTCCATCTTGAGCGCCCAGTCGAGGTTGTCGTCGTTGGCGGCGAAGGTCTCGAAGTAGTTGGTGCGGTCTTCCGAGGTGGTGCCGTTGTACTGCATGCCACGCGATTTCAATCCGGCCACCAGCGCGCCATCCTTCAGCGACGGCGTGCCCTTGAAGACAAGGTGTTCGAGCAGGTGCGCCATGCCGGTTTCGCCGTAGCTCTCGAATCGGGAGCCGACGAGATAGGTCACGTTGAGCGTGGCGGTCGGCTTGCTCGCGTCGGCCGCCAGCAGCACCCGCAAGCCGTTGGCGAGGCGGTACTCGGTGACCCCTTCAATCGACTGGCCACGTTCGGGGGCCGCAGGTGCCTGCTGCACCACCGCCGGGCGGGCAGGTTTGGCGGGTTTCGCATGGGCCGGGCTCAAAGCCAGCGCAAAGGCCAGCAGCAGGGCGAGGGAAACGGGAGATTTCATCGGGCGCTCTTGATCAAGTCACGAAAGGCTGCGGACATCCGCAATCGCTTGCCAGGGCCGCTACTTTAGCGCTGCCCTGCCGCCGCGCGGGCGGGTCATCTGCGGCGGAATGGGCGGTTTGACGCAGCGCACCCGCTTGAGTTCAGGTCCGCCCGTTATAATTTGTGTTTTTGCCGGACGCCGTCGCCATGACCCAGCCCCTTTTCGAATCCAACATCCGCAGCCTGCCACTGCTTGGCCGCGGCAAGGTCCGCGACATTTATGCGGTGAGCGACGACAAGCTGTTGATCGTCACCACCGACCGGCTGTCGGCCTTCGATGTCGTGCTGCCCGATCCGATCCCGCGCAAGGGCGAGGTGCTGACGGCGCTGGCGAACTTCTGGTTCGGCAAGCTGGCACATGTGGTGCCGAACCAGCTCACCGGCATCGCGCCGGAAGACGTGGTGACCGCCGAAGAACGCGATCAGGTCGTCGGCCGCGCCCTGGTGGTCAAGCGCCTCAAGCCGCTGCCGGTCGAGGCGGTGGTGCGCGGCTACATCATCGGCGGTGGCTGGAAGGACTACCTCGCCACCGGCGCGGTGTGCGGCATCCAGTTGCCGGCCGGGCTGCAGCAGGCGGCGAAACTGCCCGCGCCGATCTTCACGCCGTCCACCAAGGCGGAACTCGGCACCCACGACGAGAACATCGACTTCGCCGAGTGCGAGAGACTGCTCGGCGCCGAACTCGCCGCGAAGGTGCGCGACACCGCGATTCGCCTGTATTCCGAAGCGCGTGATTACGCCGCCAGCCGCGGCATCATCATCGCCGACACCAAGTTCGAATTCGGCCTCGACGCCGCCGGCACGCTGCATATCATCGACGAGGCGCTGACGCCCGACTCTTCGCGCTTCTGGCCTGCCGACAGCTACCGCGAAGGCATCTCGCCACCGTCTTTCGACAAACAGTACGTGCGCGATTACCTGGAAACGCTGGACTGGAACAAGCAGGCACCCGGCCCGAAGCTGCCGGCCGAGGTGGCCGAGCGCACCGGCGCCAAGTATGTTGAGGCCTACGAACGCCTCACCGGCCAGACGCTGGGCTGAAACCGCGCCCGCAAGGCGAGGAAAAACGCCCGCATCGCGCGGGCGTTTTCATTTGTCCGTCGAATCCGGCTTCAGCCAGCCAGCGCGGTCAGCGCCCTGCGCCGCTCTTCGGCGGCATCCAGATGCAACTGGTCGAGCACATCGTCCGGAATGCCGTGGGCGACGAGCTTTCGCATGCTCTCGCGCGCGCCATCGCTCATCAGCGTCAGCGGGTTGGGCGTGTCGGCAAGCAGGTTGGCGACCATCAGGATGTCCGGCAAGTTTGCCGGTGGCCACATCGATCCGTAGAGCTCGCGGTCATTCACCGCTTCGGACAGTTCGGGGCTCATGCCCAGTGCGGTCAGCACCGCCTCGCCCACCGGCTTGTGCCAGCACAGGAGAAGGTCCGACAGTTCGTGTTCGGAGTCCAGCAACTCCGGGTAATCGGCCGCCTTGCCGAGCAGGTAGAACTGCCCGATGTCATGCAGCATGCCGGCCAGCAGAGCTTCGTCCGGCTTCACGGTGCGAAAGGTGGCGCTGATCGCGTAGGACCAGCCGGCGACGTCCATGCTGTGATCCCACAGCAGTGTCGCGTAACGCCGCGCTGCGCCGAGGCGTTCGCCCTGCGCGAGCTGCGAGGTCGCGACGACCAGGGCCAGCGTGCGCACCGCCGCCAGCCCGATCCGCATGACCGCGTTCTTGACGTCCTTCACTGTTGAACCCGAACCGCCATACAGCACGGAGTTCGCCAGCCCGACCACGCGCGCCGACAGCACCGGTTCGAGCTGGATCAGGGGAACCAATGTGTCGAGCCCGGCGTCTTCCCGCTCAAGCACCTTCTTGATCTTGTGAGAAACCTCCAGAAAGGTCGGGAAACTCAGGTTGCCGTCGGCGAGTTCGCGCTCGATCTCGGCTCCGAGCTTCTGGCGCTGCGACTGGGCGTTTTCCATCAAGATCAACCTCCAAGAACGGTTCAGACAGGCATTCAGGCGCCACCGCACCGCGCGCCCGGCGGGTGGCAGCACTTCTCTTGCAGTGTTTTCGGCACAATAGCGTCACAACTTTTGGATTTTCGACATGACCAATCCATTGCTCGAATTCTCCGGCGCCCCCCGCTTCGATATTGTCACCCCGGAAGACGTCGTTCCGGCAATTTCTTCACTGCTCGAAGAAGCACGCGCGCTGGTGCAGTCCCATGCAGGCGAAACGCAAGCGCCAAGCTGGGACAGTTTCGTCGTGCCGCTCGCCGACATGACCGACCGCCTGAGCCGCGCCTGGGGCGTCGTGCGCCATCTGCATTCCGTGCTCGATTTGCCGCCCTGGCGCGAGGCCTACAACGCAGCGCTGCCGGAAGTCACCCGCTTCTTCGCCGAGATTGGCCAGAATGCGGCGCTGTTCGCGCGCTACAAGGCACTTGCCGCGCAGCCGGATTTCGCCAGCTGGCCGCGCGCGCGGCGCAAGGTGGTGGAAGACGCCGTGCGCGACTTCCGGCTCTCCGGCGCTGAGTTGCCGGACGCCGACAAGCCGCGCTTCCAGGCCATCCAGGAAGAGCTGGCCGGGCTTTCCGCGAAATTCTCCGAAAACCTGCTCGACGCCACCAATGCTTGGCACGAGGACTTCACCGACGCCGCTACGCTCGCCGGCCTGCCGGCCGATACGATCGAAAACGCACGCGCGGTAGCCGAAAAGGCGGGTGTCGCCGGTTACCGGCTGACCCTGCAGGGCCCGTGCGTCATGGCGGTGCTGCGTCAGGCCGAAGATCGCGCCTTGCGCGAGCGGGTGTGGCGCGCCAATGCAATCCGCGCCTCCGAGTTCTCCGCGGAGATCGGCCATCCGGAATGGGACAACGGGCCGCTGATCGCCCGCATCCTGACCCTGCGCGAAGAGGCCGCGCGGCTGCTCGGCTATCCGAACCATGCAAGCGTATCGCTGGTACCGAAGATGGCCGGTTCACCGCAGGAAGTGGTCGAGTTCCTGCTCGATCTGGCGCGCCGCGCGCGCCCGTCGGCCGAACGCGACCTCGCCGAGCTGCGCGCCTTTGCAGCCACTGATCTGGGCATCCCCGAACTGCAACCGTGGGACATCGGCTATGCGGCTGAAAAGCTGCGGCAGGCGCGTTACGACTTCTCGGAAGAGGCCCTGCGGCAATATTTCCCCGAACACAAGGTCCTCGAAGGCCTGTTCGGCGTGGTCGGCCGCCTGTACGGCGTGACGATCCGCCCCGATACCGCACCGCTGTGGCACCCTGACGTCCGCTACTTCACGCTGGAGCGTGACGGCATCGCGATCGGCCACTTCTACCTCGACCCGTACGCCCGCGACACCAAGCGCGGCGGCGCGTGGATGGACGAGGCGCGGTCCCTGCGCGAGAAGGCCGGCACGCGCGAAACACCGATCGCCTACCTGGTCTGCAACGCCTCGCCACCGGCCGCCGGCAAGCCGGCGCTGTACAGCTTCGACCAGGTCATCACGCTGTTCCATGAGGCCGGACACGGTTTGCACCACCTGCTGACCCGCGTTGCCGAACCCGGCGTATCAGGCATCAACGGGGTCGAGTGGGACGCCGTCGAATTGCCGAGCCAGTTCATGGAGAATTTCTGCTGGGAATGGGAAGTGCTGTCCGGCATGACGGCCCACGCAGAAACCGGCGAGCCGATCCCGCGTGCGCTGTTCGATCGCATGCTGGCTGCGAAGAACTTCCACGCCGGGCTGGCGATGCTGCGCCAGGTCGAATTCGCGTTGTTCGACATGCGCCTGCACAGTGAATTCAACCCCGCATCGGACGACGTCATGAGCTTGCTGCGCAAGGTGCGCGACGAAGTGGCGGTGATTCATCCGCCGGCCTGGCAACGCTTCCCGAACGCTTTCAGCCACATCTTCGCGGGCGGGTATTCGGCGGGCTACTTCAGCTACCACTGGGCGGAAGTGCTGTCGGCCGACGCCTACTCGGCGTTCGAGGAAGCGGCAGAAAAATCCGGCAGCGTGCTCGACCGCGCCACCGGCGAGCGCTTCATGCAGGAAGTCCTCGGCGTCGGCGGTTCGCGGCCTGCGCTGGAGTCCTTCACCGCGTTCCGCGGACGCGCACCAAAACCTGACGCACTGCTGCGTCACCACGGTATGATTCCGGCATGAACACCAAATTTACCCTGATCGCCATAATTGCGACTGCCTTGGCAGGCGCCGCACCGGCTGCACATGCCGAGGCCGTCTTCAAATGGGTCGATTCCAGCGGGCGCGTCCATTACTCCGACATGCCGCCCCCGCCAGACGCCAAGAAGGTCGAGGAACGGATGATGCGCGGCATCGCGCCCGCATCCTCGGACAAGATGTCACCCGCCATGCGGCAGGCGGTGGAGCGTTCGCCGGTCAAGCTCTATACCACTGCGGAAAATTGCGACGGATGCGCGCCCGCACGTCAGTACCTGCAAGGGCGCGGCATTCCCTTCACGGAAGTCAAACTGACCAACCAGGACGAAGCCGCTGCGGCCGCGAAAGTCTTGGGCAAAGCAAAGCCTGAAGAGGTCGGCGTTCCGGCCCTGCTGATCGGCAGCAAGCCGATCAATGGCTATCTCGAGTCGGAATGGGCTTCGGAACTGACGAGCGCTGGCTACCCGGCCAAACGCTGAACGAGCTTCCCGATCCACGAGACCCGCCGGTTAGAATCGGCGGGTCTTTTACTTTCGGGGGACCGCCTTGAAGCTCGCCACCTGGAACGTCAATTCGCTCAAGGTCCGCCTGCCGCACCTGCTCGACTGGCTCGCACGTGAGCAGCCGGACGTCGTGTGCCTGCAGGAACTCAAGTGCGAAGACGCCGCCGTACCGCGCGCCGAGATCGAAGCGGCGGGCTACCACCTGGAAACCCTCGGGCAGAAGACCTACAACGGCGTGGCGATTCTGTCGCGCACGTCGCTTGGAGCAGTGCAGCGCAACATTCCCGGCTTTGCCGATCCGCAGGCGCGGGTCATCGCGGCGACGATCGAAGGCGTACGCGTTGTCGGCGCCTATTTTCCGAACGGCCAGGCGGTCGGCTCGGAAAAGTTCGCGTACAAGCTTGAGTGGCTGACCGCCCTCACCCAGTGGCTGCGCGCCGAGATCGCGCTGCACCCGAAACTCGTACTGACCGGCGACTTCAACATCGCGCCGGAGGATCGCGACGCACACCCGGACTGGAAGGACGAAATCCACGTCTCGGCGCCGGAACGCGCCGCCTTCGCCGCGCTCACCGGGCTCGGTCTGACCGATGCCTACCGCCGCTTCGAGCACCCCGAGCGCAGTTTTTCGTGGTGGGACTACCGGATGAACGCCTTCCGCCGTAACTTCGGCCTGCGCATCGATCACATCCTGATCACCGCCCCGCTGATCGAAACCCTGAGCGCCTGCGAGGTGGACAAGAGCACCCGCAGTCTCGAACGGCCGAGCGATCACGCGCCGGTCATCGCCGTCTTCGGCTGAACATGAACGACGCGCTCGCGGCCTACCCGGCCCTCGACGCCCTCCCCCCCGCCGCCCGCGCGCGTCTGTTACACGCGAGTCAGCCGATCTGCGTTGCGGCCGGCACGCAGGTTTTCGACGAACGCCAGCAGTGCCAGGGGTTTCCGTTTGTGCTGGACGGAGCGATCCGCGTCATCAAGCGTTCGCCGCAAGGGCGTGAGCTGCCGCTGTACCGCGTCCTGGCGGGAGAGACCTGCATCGTGTCGACCGGATGCCTGCTCGGACACACCGACTACAACGCGAGCGGCGTCGCCGAACGCGACACCACGCTGCTGCTGTTGCCGCAGGCCGACTTCGACGCCCTGCTGGCAGAGCCGCCGTTTCGCGCTTTCATCTTTGCGCTGTTCTCCGAACGTATCGGGGAGCTGATGGCGCTGATCGAGGAGGTCGCATTCCGCCGCCTCGACGCTCGCCTCGCCGCGCATTTGCTGGGACGCGGCCGCCAGATCCACACCACCCACCAGCAACTGGCCGACGAACTGGGCAGCGTGCGCGAAATCGTCAGCCGCCTGCTCAAGGGCTTCGCCGATGAAGGCCTGGTGCGGCTTGCGCGCGAGCAGGTCGAGATCCTCGATCCCGCGGGTCTGCGGCGCGTCGCAGGCACAGACCCTGTGTAACCACAGTCACAGACACCACGCGCCCGCTGCGATGAAATGGCGACACCTGAACGACTCTTGCGGAGACTGACATGAAGGCGAACGTTGGCGGCATCGACAAGGTAGTGCGCATCGGCGGCGGCGCCGCGCTGGTGGGGCTGACGGTGGCGGGCATGATCGGCCCGTGGGGCTGGATCGGTGTGGTGCCCCTGCTCACCGGTGTGTTCGGTTTCTGCCCGGCCTATACGCTGCTGGGCATCAAGACCTGCCCGGCCGAGAAGGCCTGAGCCCCGCTCGCCCTCCAACCACGCCGACCCGGCCACGCGCCCGGTCGGCGTTTTGCATTCAAGTCCGCCCAGGCGACGCCGATATTCATGGGATACAGCCCAGCGGAGAATCGCAGTGAGCACGATTGCAGAACTCTTCGAACGCATCCCCGACCTGCCGGCCATGCCCAAGGTCATGCAGGACCTGGTGCGGACCATGGAAGATGACAGCGCGGACCTGAGCGACCTCGCCGACTCGGTCAAGCACGACCCGACGCTGTCGGCGCGGGTTCTGCGCATGGCCAACTCGGCTTATTACGGCGCGACGCGAAAGATCGGCGCGATCGAGGACGCAGTCACCCGCATCGGGCTCAACGCCCTGCGCACGCTGGTCATCGCCTCGGGCATGACGACCACCTTCAAGGCGGTACCGGGGGTCAAGCTGCAGCCCTTCTGGCGCCACGCGTTGCTGAGTGCCGCACTGGGGCGCGCGCTGGCGCGCCGCGCGCGGATCGACGTGGAGTTCTCCTACACCGCCGCGCTGATGCATCGCATCGGCGACTTGCTGCTGCACCTGGCGCACCCGGCGGAAGCGCAGGCGCTGGCCGCCGAAATGGTGGATGCCAGCCCGGCCGAACGCTGCGAAGCCGAGCGCGAGCGATTCGGCGCCGATCACTGCGCGGCGGGTGCCGAACTTGCGCGGCTGTGGCAGTTCCCGGTCGCGATCCAGAACGCCCTGGGCGCCTACGCCTACCCGGTCTCGAAGCAGGCCAGCCCCTTCGCGGCAGTCGTGGCGATTGCGAGCCTGTGTGCCCAGGGCTTGATGGATGGCCTCAAGGGCGATGACATTGCCGCAGCCATCCCCGCAGAGTGGCTGGACAAAATCGTGCTCGACACCGAGACGCTGGCGACCATTCTTGAGGACGGCCCCGCCATGCTGAGCGAGGCGCAGTCATTCATCTGATGCCGCTGCAGCGCGGGGCTGCGCCAAAGGCCTGAACTGGCGCGTGTCGTCGTAGTAGGCCGCGGTCTCGCTATCGGCGCTGAGCCCCGGTATCCCGAGCAGCGGCAGGGCTTGCAGGCGCGCCGGGGAGCCCTGGGCGCCGAGGCCAGCCAGCCGTTCGGCGAGCCAGGCGTCCACCTCAAGATTGCGCGCCGCGGCATCGTCTGCAAACCAGTGCGACGGAACCTCGCGCAGCAAGGCCTTGCCGCAGAGGCCGACGAAGGGCGCCCGGAGCTGATCGAGCGTCGCGTGCCCGAAGACCACCACATCAATCGAGCGCCCCCACGCCGCGCGATGCTCCCAGAACAGGCCGCGCCAGTCATGGGCACGCAGCGCCGCAAGCAAGGCTGGGTCGCTCGCCGACACCACGACCCCGCACTCGTCGAACTGGGTTAAGCGGTCGCGACGCGGGCCTCGCGGTGCCCCCGCCCCGCGCAGGGTCAGTTCTTCGAGATGGGCAGCGTTGAGCGCCGCCTTGGCTTGCGGGAAGCGACACCAGACCAGGGCGTTGAAGAAATCATGCCAGTCGTGCTCGCGCGTCGGCACGGCACCGGACGCGGCGATGCCCGCCTCGTAACCCGCTGCATGCGCGTTCGCAACGAGGCGAACCGGCGTGCCGTCACGCAGGGTCGGGCGCGGCCCGGGATCGGCCAGCGCAGCGTCGAGATCGTCGATGGAAGGCAATCCAGCCGCAAAACGCCGCAGCAGAGATGCGTAGGGTTCGAAGAGCGGCCGCCCGGCAAGCGCCGCCGGGGCGTCAATCACTGCGGTGCGGATTGTTCCGCGGCAGCAGCCTTCGCCGCCGCAAGTGCCGCGGGATCGGGCTCGAAGACCAGCACGTCGTCCTTGCGGCGGAAGGCGCCGAGCAACTGGCCGGGCGGCTTGTCACCTGTGGGTTCCATGCGGCTGACTTCGCACTTTTCGGTGCCGATGGCGTACCAGTTCTTGCCCTGCACCGCCACGAAGAGCCCCTCGCGCACACCGTAGAGCGACATCTTCGGCCCGCTGGTGTTGCCGGGCAGGATCTCCCAGCGGCGCTGGCATTGCGGGAAGCGCGCAGCCACCAGCGCCTGCTTGACCGCGTCGCTCCAGATGTAATTGCGTTCGCGTACGAGGGTGATCGCGTGGTTGCGCCCATCGACTTCATAAGCCGCGGCATTGTTCTCGCAGCCGGCCAGCCACAAGGGCAGGCTGGCAAAGGCTGCTACGGCGATCAGGTTCTTCAACTCAGGGCGCATGGACTGACGTTCAGACAAGTTTCCAGGCGATCGCTTCGCCAGCGCGCAGCGGCACCAACGGGTCGCCGCTGAGGTAGTCAAGCTGGGCCGGTACCGTCCAGCTTTCCTTGACCAGGGTGATCGATTCGGCATTGCGCGGCAGGCCGTACCAGTCCGGTCCGTTGAAGCTGGCGAAGGCTTCGAGCTTGTCGAGCGCGCCTGCCTGATCGAAGGCTTCCGCATACAGTTCGATGCCCGCATTGGCGGTGTAGCAGCCGGCACAGCCACAGGCCGCTTCCTTGGTCGACTTCGCGTGCGGGGCGGAATCGGTGCCGAGGAAGAACTTCGGCGAACCGGACGTCGCCGCCGCGACCAGTGCCTGACGGTGGGTCTCGCGCTTGAGCACCGGCAGACAATAGTGATGCGGCCGGATGCCACCGGCGAAGATGGCGTTCCGGTTCATCAACAGATGGTGCGCGGTGATCGTGGCGGCGATGTTATCGCCGGCCTCGCTCACGAATTGCGCGGCATCCGCCGTCGTGATGTGCTCGAAGACCGTGCGAAGACCCGGGAAGCGCGCCGTGACCGGCGCAAAAACGCGATCAATAAACACGCGCTCGCGATCGAAGACATCCACGTCAGCATGGGTCACCTCCCCGTGTACCAGCAGCGGCAGGCCAACGCGCTCCATCCGTTCGAGCACCGGGTAGACCTTTTCGATTGCCGTTACGCCGGCATCGGAATTGGTCGTGGCACCCGCCGGGTAGAGCTTGACCGCATGCACGAAGCCGCTGTCCTTCGCGCGATCGATCTCGTCCGGAGACGTGTTGTCTGTCAGATACAACGTCATCAGCGGCTCGAACTTTAGCCCTGCCGGCAGCACCGCGAGGATGCGTTCGCGGTAAGCGGCGGCGAGCGCCACGGTGGTGACCGGCGGGCGCAGGTTCGGCATCACGATCGCACGCCCGAAGCGGCGCGCAGTGTCAGGCAACACCGCCGCCAGGGCGGCATCGTCGCGCAGGTGCAGGTGCCAGTCGTCGGGGCGGGTAAGGGTGATCGTCTGCATGGCGAAATCTCTGTGACTTGGTTCGTTGGCCAGTTTACCAGCGGCATGCGGCATGCCTGCGCTTACTCGTCCTTGATCTCGAGGGCGCGTTCGTAAAGCGCGTTCTTGTTCGCGCCGGTGAGCTGGGCCGCCAGTTTCGCCGCGGTCTTCAGCGGCACTTCGGTGAGCAGCAGCCGCAAGGCGCGTTCGGCTTCGGGCGGCAAGCCTTGTTCGACGGGCGGGGGCGATACGATCAGCACGAACTCGCCGCGGCAGCGGTCTGCATCGGCGGCGAACCACGTGCCAGCTTCCTGCAACGGCATCCGCGCGATCTGCTCGTGCAGCTTGGTCAGTTCGCGCGCCACCACCAGTTCGCGCCCTGCGCCCAGCACGTCGGCGAGGTCGGCCACACACTCGATGACGCGATGCGGCGCCTCGTAGAACACGAGCGCCGCGGGCGTCGTCGCAAGCGATTCGAGTTCGGTGCGCCGCGCGGCCGACTTGGGCGGCAGGAATCCGATGAAGAGAAAACGCCCTTCGACCAAGCCAGACGCCGACAGCGCGGCCGTCACCGCGCTCGGCCCGGGAATCGGCACCACCGGAAACCCGGCCGCCTGCACGCGTGCCACGACCTTGGCACCAGGATCGGACACCGCGGGCGTGCCGGCGTCGGTCACCAGCGCGATGTGCTGGCCCTGTTCCAGCAGGCCGACCAGCCCATCGGCGGCTGCCTGCTCGTTGTGCTGATGTACCGCAAGCAGTCGGGTACGGATGCCATGGTGATCAAGCAGGCGCCGGGTGTGACGTGTGTCCTCAGCCGCAATCGCATCCACCTTGCCAAGCACCGCCAGCGCACGCATGGTTATGTCATATAGATTTCCGAGCGGCGTCGCGACGATGTACAGCGCCGGTTTCGGATGTAGAACACGTCCTGCAGGAGGAACAGCGTGCGACTGATCAAGCGAATCCATGAAGGTGTTTCCCGGGTGCTGGGGGGCCGGCATTCTGAGGCGGACCCGGCGGCGCCGCAAGTCGCCCCGCATCTGCGCGACGGCTCGCTGGCGGAGCGCCTTTCCGAAACCTGGCTGACGCGCCAGGGGCTCAAGGTCATTGCCCGCAATGTACGCTGCAAGCTCGGCGAAATCGACCTCGTCGCCACCGACGGCGAAATGCTTGTCTTTGTCGAAGTGCGCATGCGCACCGATCCGCGCTTCGGCGGCGCAGCGGCGAGCATCACGCCAGCCAAGCAGGCCAAACTGGTGCGCGCGGCCGAGTGGTTTCTCGCCAACGGCGGCAAGGCCTGGGCCGGGCGCCCTTGCCGCTTCGACGTGGTCTTGCTCGACCGGCTCCACCTTGCCCACATCGAATGGATTCGCGGCGCCTTCGACGCGTACTGAGCGCGGTCGCACTCGTTGGCTGTATTGCGGCGGCAGACGCCGCGCCGCGTCTGCGCGTGATGGTGCAGCGCGCACCGCTGGCCGGCTTCACTCACCACGATGCGCCTGAACTCTGGCCGCAGTTGCGTACCGGCGACCGGCTCGCCTTGCAGCGCGAGCCCGAAAATCCGCACGACGCACGCGCCATCGCGGTGATTTGGCAGGGCCGCAAGCTGGGTTACCTGCCGCGCGCCGAAAACGACGCCGTTTCGGTCGCGATGGACGCCGGCACCACCGTCGAGGCACGCATCGCGGAACGCATCGAACATGCCGACCCACGCCGCCGCATTGTCGTCGAGGTGTTCGTTGTGCCGTGAGGCCTGCACGTAGTCGCAAGCGGCCGCCCATGCCAAAATCGGGCCTGCGGCACCCCCCGCCCCAACGACAGAGAGACCCCAGAAAATGAACCGCCCGATCCGGCAATACAAGTATTACGACCTGGTGATGGTCGCCTTCGTCACCGTCCTGATCTGTTCCAACCTCATCGGCCCCGCCAAGGCGGCACAGCTCAACCTGCCGGTGATCGGCACGCTGACCTTCGGCGCTGGCGTGCTGTTCTTTCCGATCAGCTACATCTTCGGCGACATCCTCACCGAGGTGTATGGCTATGCCTACTCCCGGCGTGTGATCTGGGCCGGTTTCGCGGGCCTGACCTTCGCCTCGATCATGGCCTACGTGATCGTCGCGCTGCCGCCAGCACCCACATGGCCGAATCAGGCCGTGTATGAAACCGCCTTCGGCTCGACCTGGCGGATTTCGCTCGCGTCGCTGATCGCGTTTTCCTGCGGCGAGTTCGTCAACTCCTTCGTGCTGGCGAAGATGAAGATCCTGACGCAGGGCAAGCACCTGTGGAGCCGCACGATCGGTTCGACGATCTTCGGCGAGGCGGTGGATTCCAGCCTCTTCTACCCGCTCGCCTTCTGGAACAGCGGCATCATGCCCAACGAGCTGGTACCGACCCTGATGTTCTCGCAGTTCATCACCAAGACCATGGTGGAAGTGGTCTTCACACCACTGACCTACGTGATCGTGGCCAAACTCAAGAAGCACGAGAACGAAGACTGGTACGACCGCAATACCGACTTCAACCCGTTCAAGCTCGATACCCGCAAGTAAGCGCGCAGCACATCAGCAAAAAAGGGCCGCATCACGCGGCCCTTTTGCATGGGGCAGGCCTCAGTTCGTGTAGCCCAGGTAGAGATACCCGGCCCACTTGCTGCTGCCGTCGTACTCCGACCAGCCGAGTCCGAGATACAGCGGGCCGAGCACCGTATCGACGCCAAGATAGGCCGACGCCGCCGGAATGACCTTGGTGTTGGTGCCGGTGAAGATCTGGTTCCACACCTTGCCCCCCTCGAGCGAGCCGCCAATGTAGGTGCCGGAGCCAAGCTGCGGCAGCAAGGCGCTGATCTGCTTGTAGACCATCACGCGCCCCAGGCCGGTTCGCGCGCCGGTGAGCTGGTTGGTCTGCAGGCCCGACAGCTGGAGGAAGCCCCCCAACTGATAGGGCACCGGTACCGTCGACAGCTTCTGGTCCAGCGAGCCGCGGACGCGCGCCGTCCCGCGGACGGTATAGGTGCCAAGCGTGCCGACGAGGTCGCCGTCAAACTGCAGCAGGTTCGCCTGGTCATCGACGTCGGTCAGCTTGCCCGCAACGTAGTCGCTGCGAAGGAAATAGCCATGCCGCGGCCATTTGGGGTTGTCGAGTTGGTCGACGATCAGCAGTGCATGCCCGCCCTTGAGCCGGGTCGTCACTTGCGAAGTCAGCCCGAAGCCGCCGGTGACCACTTCCCCCTTCAGGTGTTCGGTAAATCCGGTCACGCGGATTTCGCCGAAGCGCCCGAACGAATACCCGCCCCCCAGTTCCGCCCCGCGCGCATCGACGCCGATTTCGAACAGGCGGTTTCCGGACTCGTCGAACAGCGGCAGCGACGAGGTGGACGCCGCGACCCGCCCGACCAGAAAGGTCTGCGTGTCCGCCAGTGGCTGGTAGAACTCCGATTGCAGCGAGGTTTCCGCGCCCAGGCGCAGGTCATTCCGCCACTGGGCGCCCCACTGGTTCAGCCAGGTCAGCTGATAGTTGCCAAGAAAACTGATGCTCGCGGTGCGATAGGTGTCCAGCTTGAAGTCGATGCCCATGCGCAGGTAGTTCGGACCTACGCTGCGTTCCAGCGGCGTCACCGTCGCGATGCGCTGCCCGCCTTCGGTCTGCAGGCGGTAGTTGATCGAGTCGAAATCGCCGCTGTCATAAACCTTGTCGAAGCGATCGAGCAATTGCGCCTGTGTTGCCGGCGGCACATCGCCCGCGATCACGGATTCGACCGTGTCGAGCGGCACGAAGCGGGTCGGTGTCACGACCAGCTTGTCGTACGGTTTCTGCGCTTCCACCGTGCGGCCGGCGATCCGGGTGAGCCAACCACGATAGTGAGTGTCATCCATTGCGAGGCCTGCGAGCCTCGCCTCGAACGGCTTCATTGCTTCGCGCCCGCGCTGGATGATTTCCTTGACCGAAGTGAAGCTCGCTGGCGTATAGCCATCGAGATTGGGCTCGATCAGCACGTCGGAAGGGCCGATCAGCTTGCGCTGTTCGATCACGTTGCGGCCGGTCGCGATATTCATCGCCTGTGAGGCAACATCGAGGAAGGTACGGATCTGTTCGGTCTTGAGCATGGGCGTACCGACATCCACGACAATCACGATGTCGGCGGCGCAGGAACCGGGACTCCGGTCCTTCAGGTTTTCGACCGGCAGGTTGCGTACGAACATGCCGTCGACCAGCAGGCGGCCGTTGTCGTCGACGACGTCGAAGACGCCCGGCACGGCCATGCTCGCGCGCAGCGCGATCGCAAGATCGCCGCTCTTGAACACGCGCATGTCGCCCTTTTCGAGATCAGTCGCGACCGCTTCGAAGGGGATTGGCAGGTCGTTGAAGGATTCCTTGTAGATGTCGCGCGTCATCTCGCGCAAGAAGCGATCGATGAACTGCGAGCCGACCACGCTGCGCGGCACTTTCAGGCCCTCGGCGTCGAGCCCGAAGGTGGCGGCAGCGAGGTTCTGGTAGTCGTCGCGTTTGCGCGTGTAAGGCAGGTTGCGGCGATCCGGCGTGCCGCCGATGAGTCGGTCCCAATCGGCCTGCTCGAGGTTGCGAACGATCTCGGGTACCGGCATGCCCGACGCATAGATGCCACCCACCAGCGCTCCCGCACTTGTGCCCGCAATGCAGTCGATCGGCACCCGCATGCGTTCGAGTTGCTCGATGACGCCTACATGGGCGAGGCCGCGCGCGCCACCGCCACCGAGGACGAGTCCGATCTTCGGTCGCGCCGCGGTCGTTGCGGCGTTGCTGGCCGCAGCGGGCGCCGCGCTGGCTGGGAAAGCATGGCTAAGGGCCAGAATGGCCAACAGGCCGGCGAACAAGCACTTCATGGGGCCACCGTACGCAAGGATGCGCCCCGCTTATACCACAGGCCTATCGCGCCAAGATGGCCCCGCCTCAGGCGCCGTCAGCCCCCGGCGCGGCTCTTGCCAAGAGGTGCATTGACTCCAGCCAGGACATTCCGGGGGCGATTTCGCGCCATCCCGCGAGGCGTCGCGCCTGCAGGTTCAGGTTCGCCGCGTTGGTCACATGGCTCACCGGTTCGACACACACCAGCGGCGCGAACTCGGGCGAATACACCACGAGCCGGTCCAGGCCGGGCGAGGCGGTCATCTCGATCGACCAGTCTTCGTAATCGAGGCGGGCGCGCCGCGTCCAGCCGGAAAAGCCGTCGTCGAGTCCGGTCTGCAGCAAGGCATGACCATCGAAGGGGAAGCGCCCCAATGCGCGTTCGCTTCCGACGGGTATGCAATCGGAACGCAGCACCCAGTGGTCCATCACCCGCGCGCGCAATCGCGTGCCGGGCGGGCGCGGGAAGTAGGGATGGAAACCGAGCCCGCACGGCATCGGCGTATCGCTGCGGTTGGTGACGACCAGCGACACGCTCAGCCCCACGGCCGACAGCGAGAAGGTCTGCTCGACCGAGTAGGCCCAGGGCCATTCGCCGGCCTCACAGTCGAGGCGCAGCGTGGCCAGGCGATCGCTCTGTTCGACGACCTGCCAGGGACGCGTCCAGCCGAAGCCGTGGATCGCGTGGGGTGCGCCGAGCGGATGGGGTGCCAGCGCGATTTCAACACCGTCATGGCGAAAACGCCCTTGTTCGATGCGGTTGGAGAAGGGCACCAGCGGATAGCTGCCAGCGAAGCGGATGGCCTGCTCGAGCGGCTGATCGAGGGGTACCGGACGGATCACGTCGCGCGTGTGGCCACCGATGTCGGCGCGGCAGGCAAACAGCCGCCCGCCCACAGCAGGCGCCACAAGTGCAGACCAGCCCCCGGCCTGCAAGGTAATCAACGCTTCCTCGACCATCCCTGACCTCGACACATTTTGGTTCGACAATCGTACCAAACGTGCCGCGCCCGCGCGTGGCTCAGGCCCAGAGGCGTTCGAGCATGTCTTTGAGTTCGGCCTCGAAGTCACGCCGTAGCACCGCCAGTTCCGGCCGATGTAGCACCGCAGCGAGCGTCGGCGGCCAATCGAGCATTTGCCACAAGCCAATGCTCAGCGCATAGGTCTGCATCAGGCGCCGCGCACCTTCGTCGGCGCTGCACCCACACACCGCTGCAACCCCCGCGCCTGCCTCGGTCAGCATGGCCGCGAGGCGCTGCTTGAACGCCGTACCGACCTCAACGGCCAGATTGCGTTCGATGACGGTATTGCCGATCGCAGCGAGGCGCAGGAAGCCCGGGTGGGCGGCGAGCTCCCCGACGTAGGCCGCGATGAAGCGCGCACGCCAATCCTGCGCGCCACCGGCAAGCGATTCGCCGACAACGCGGATCAGGCCTTCGAGCCGCACTTCCATCAGCGCGAGGAAGATCTCTTCCTTCGTCGCGAAGTAAAGGTAGACCGTGCCCTTGGCAAGCCCCGCTTCGACCGCGATGGCGGCGACCGAGGGCAGCGCCGCCTCGCCGTGTCCGTACAGGCGCTCGGCTGCCGCGAGGATTTCCTGGCGGCGGGCGCTGCGTTCGTCATCCGACAGATTGGGTCTGGGTGGCATCAGTTCTTCATCAGTTGATAGGCAATCGCACTCTGCCAGCGGCGCGGCAGGAAGCGGTTGCCAAACACCGTCAGCGCGTTGGCGACACCCGGCACGATACTCGCCCGGCCCCGTGCCAGGGCTTTCAGGCCGATGCGCACCACCGGCAGGCTCTGCATCATCAGCATGCGCTGGTAGAAAGTCGCGCGCTGGCCCGACACCGCGAGGAACTTCGTCGCGGTGATGCCCGGCGACAGCACGCTCACCGTCACGCCACGACGGCCGAGTTCGTCGTTGAGCGCCTCGCCCAGCGACAGCACATAGGCCTTCGCCGCGCAGTAGGCGGCGTACAGCGGCGTCGCCTGATAGCCACCGATCGACGAAATCAGCAGGATGCGGCCGTGGCCCCGTGCCGCCATTTCGGCGCCGTAACGGTGGGTCAGCCGGGTCAGCGTCATCAGATCGACCTGCAGCATGGTCTCGATGCGCGCCCAGTCGGTGCTGACGAACTCGCCATAGACGCCGAAGCCCGCATTGTTGATCAGCACCTCGATCTGGATGCCCCGCGCGGCGATGCGCCGCTGCAGTTCGTCCGCCGACTCAGGCAGCGAAAGGTCGATCGATTCGACCACCACCTCCACGCCATGCGCGCTGCGCAGCGCGCTCGCAAGCGCTTCCATCGGCACCCGCGTGCGCGCCGCGAGCACCAGATTCATGCCCTGCGCGGCCAGTTCCCGCGCGAAGTCCTCACCGAGACCGCTCGACGCACCGGTGACCAGTGCCCAGGCGCCCTTCAACTGCTGTTGGCTCATGTTGTCCTCTCCATTAATGACCGCCGGTCATTGATAGAGCGGACATTAAATGACCTTTGGTCATTCGTCAACGCCGAGCGAAGAAAAGGCCGGCGCGGGGCCGGCTCGACGCGTGTGATGCGTGGGCTGTTACGGCGCACCCTTTTCGCGCCGGATCCAGGCTTCAAGCGCCTGCCGGCTCTGCCGCCGGATCGCGGCTTGCATCGGTGGCGTCCAGCCGAGCAGCGCCCCGACCAGCCCCATCGCCATGGCAGCCCAGCGCCACAGGCTGAAACTGTCTTCGTGGCTGGCGATCAGGCCGTCCCTGAACGTGAAGCGCGCGTCGATGCGATTGCGCACCTTGCGGCCCGTCTTGCTGAAGGTATACGTGGCATCCCAATGCGCCGCACCGGTGTTTGCATCGGCCGCTATCGCGCTCGCGACGACGCTCAGGTCTGTTGCGCGGGCCGTCAGCATCCGCCACATCGCGCCGACCTCGTCGGCACTTAGACGACCGAAGGCCGGGTCGCAGAAGGTCGCATCGGGCGCGTAGCAGGCGGCCATCGCGGCGCCGTCCTTGCGCTGGAGCGCGTCGTAAAAACGCAGGATCAGGGCTTCGTTCGGGTGCATCGGGTTTCGCTCCATCAAGCCTTCAGGTATTCGCTGCGGCCGCCATGCCAGCGTTCGAGGATCGCGGCGGCCGCAGCCGGTTGCCGCGCGAGCAGTTCTTCGGCCGCAGCGCGCGCGGCGTCCACCAGGTCGGCATCGGTCTCAAGATCGGCGTAGCGCAACAACGCGCTGCCGCTCTGGCGTGCGCCGATAAATTCGCCCGGACCGCGCAGGCGCAGATCCTCCTGCGCGATCGCGAAGCCATCGGTGTTCTCGTAGATCACCTTCAGGCGCGCCCGCCCGGCCTGCGACAAGGGCTGGCTGTAAATCAGGATGCACGCCGACGCAGCGGCACCGCGACCAACGCGCCCGCGCAATTGGTGCAACTGCGCTAGGCCGAAACGCTCGGCGTGTTCGATCACCATCAGGCTGGCGTTGGGCACATCCACACCCACCTCAATCACCGTGGTCGCGACGAGTACCTGCACTTCATTGCGCACAAAGCCGCCCATCACCGCCGCCTTCTCGTCGGCCTTCAGGCGCCCATGCACGAGACCGATCTTCAGCTCCGGCAGCTCGGCCAGCAGCCGTTCGTGCGTTTCGACGGCGGTCTGCAACTGCAGCGTCTCGCTCTCTTCGATCAGGGGGCACACCCAGTAGGCCTGACGACCCTCGCGGCAGGCATCGCGCACCTTCGCCACGACCTGATCGCGGCGCGCGTCGGACACCAGCTTGGTGACGATGGGGGTGCGGCCGGGCGGCAGTTCGTCGAGTATCGAGACATCGAGGTCGGCGTAAAAGCTCATCGCCAGCGTGCGCGGTATCGGCGTCGCACTCATCATCAGCATGTGCGGCAGCGGCGCACCTGCGCCTTCGTGCTTCTCGCGCAGTGCAAGGCGTTGGCGCACACCGAAACGATGCTGTTCGTCGACCACCGCCAGGCCGAGGCGAGGGAAGGCAACCGGGTCTTCGATCAGTGCGTGGGTGCCGACCGCCAGCATGGCCTCGCCCGAGGCCAGCATCGCAAGCGCGGCCTCGCGCGCCTTCTTCTTCTGGCTGCCGGCCAGCCAGGCGACCTTGATGCCGAGCGGCGCCAGCCAGGACTCAAGCTTGCGGAAGTGCTGCTCGGCGAGGATCTCGGTCGGCGCCATCAGAGCCGCCTGCCAGCCACTTTCCACCGCCTGCAACATCGCCAGCGTGGCAACGATGGTCTTGCCCGACCCCACATCGCCTTGCAACAGGCGCTGCATTGGATGCGGGGTCGCGAGGTCGCGTGCAATCTCATCCACGGCGCGTTGCTGCGCCCCCGTCAGCGCGAAGGGCAGGCTCGCCAGCAGCGGTCCGCTCAGGGCGCCGGTCCCCCGCAGCACGGTCGCCCGCCTGGCACGGCGCGCGGCGTAGGCCTTGCGCAGCGACAATTGCTGCGCGAGCAACTCCTCGAACTTGATGCGCCGCCACGCCGGGTGACTACGGTCCTCCAGCGCTGCGATCGACATGCCCGGTTGCGGATGATGCAGCGCCCGCACCGAGCGCTCGAACTCTGGCAGCCGCAGCGTCTTGCGCAGCGCTTCCGGCAGCAACTCGCCCATGTCGGCCTGCTTGATCGCCCGGTCGATCAGCTTGCGTAGCGCGCTCTGCGCAAGCCCAGCGGTGGTCGGATAAACGGGTGATAGGGCATCCGGCAAGGCCTCACCCTCGCGAACCACCTTGACGCGCGGATGGACCATCTCGTCGCCAAAGAAGCCCCCACGGATTTCGCCGAACACCCGCACCCGCGCCCCCTCGGCCAACTGCTTCTGCTGGCTGGGATAGAAGTTCAGGAAACGCAGCGTCAATTCGCCGGTCTCATCCGCGATGCGCGCCACCAATTGCCGTCGCGGCCGAAAGCCGATTTCGCAGTGCTGCACGACGCCCTCGACCTGCGTCGCCACGCCCAGCGGCGCGCCGGCAATCGGCACCACCCGCGTCTCGTCCTCGTAGCGCATCGGCAGGTGCAGCACCAGATCGGCCTCGCGGAACAGACCGAGCTTGTTCAGGCGGCTCGCGAGCGGTTTGGGCAGGGCACCAAAACCGTCGGACGTCGAAGAAAGAGCTTGAACCTTGGGCATCGCGCGATTCTAGACCGACACAATGTGATATTTGCCCCAGAGCCAATCGCGCCGTTGCGCGAAATAGTGCCTAGCATCACCCAATATAGCGGGAAAACTAAAATGCTTTCATTCAGCGATTGCGGCCACTGATCACCAGGCCGCAATGACTGCGGCGAAGGAGCAAGGCTGGTGGCTCGTGGCGAGGAAGTCGACAATAATTTCGATTTGCTGCGGCATGTCGCGGCAACGCTGGTGCTTTGGTTTCACGCGTTTTCGCTCTCCGCCAGCCGCAATGACCCTCTGGCCGGCACACCGTTCGACGGCGCTCTCGGCGTTAACATCTTCTTCGCCATCAGTGGCTTCCTGATCACCGAGAGCTGGATACGACGCAGCAACGCGCTCGCATTTGCCGAGGCCCGAGTGCTGCGCATCATGCCGGCTCTGCTCGCCTCGGTCGGCCTCTGCGCTTTCGTAATCGGCCCTGCCCTAAGCCGCGCCTCGCTTACCGAATACCTGTTCGACTGGCATCTGCGCTGGTTCGTATTGGGCAACGCATCCCTCTTATGGATGGAGGAGGAACTTCCCCAACTGTTCATAACAAACCCGCATCCGGCGATCGTCAACGGATCGTTATGGACGCTACCCAAGGAAGCGACCATGTATGGCTTGGTGCTCGGGATCGGGCTGCTATGCAGAGGAAAGGCGCTTTCGCGCGCATTCATTCCGTTGCTTTGTGTGGCGTTCGCAATTGCGTCGTGGCGCTTCATCCAGCTCGAGCAGAGCGAGCATGCACTTTCGCTGGCACGCGTCTCACGCTATTTCATTGCTGGCGCGATTATCGGATCGCTGTCAAACAGCGCGCGGGGGCCTGCGATCGTCGCGGTCTTTCTTTTGGCCTCGCTAGTCGCCGCACCCTTGCCCACAGCGATTCAAGCGATCGCCATTCCCATCGCTCTAGCCTCCGCTGTACTGGCGTGCGCACGTATACGCCTGCCGATGGTCGTTGGCGGTCGGTGGCCGGTTGACTTGTCTTACGGGCTCTACATTTACGGTTACCCGCTGCAGCAAGTGCTTTTCCAGTGTTGGCCACAGCTGGATGGCTATCGCATGTTCGCCATTTCGCTCCCGCTGACCGGTCTGGTAGCCATAGCGTCGTGGCACTTCGTGGAAAAACCGGCGCTGGCAAAGAAGGGACAGTTTGCTGCTTGGCTGCGTCCGCGTGTCGCGGTCAGAAGCATCCACGCGGACTAGCGGACAACTGCTAAACCCGGCTAGAGCTCCCGCGCCTTGAAGGTGTCGCAATCGGAGATTTGGCCGCGCTCAAGCCCACGCGAGAACCAGCGCACGCGTTGTTCCGACGAGCCGTGGGTGAAGCTTTCCGGCACCGCTACGCCACGCGCCTGCTTCTGCAGCGTGTCGTCGCCGATGGCGGTGGCAGCCGTCAGCGCCTCTTCGACGTCGCCCGGTTCTAGCTTGAGGTTTCCGCTGGCCACAGCCTGCTTGGCCCACAAGCCGGCAAAGCAGTCCGCTTGCAGTTCAAGGCGCACCGAGAGCGCGTTGCGCTGCGCCTCGCCTCGCGCCTGCTGCGCCGCATGCACCTTGTCGGAGATGCCGAGCACTTTCTGCACATGGTGGCCCACCTCATGCGCGATCACATAGGCCTGGGCGAAGTCGCCCGGCGCCTTGAAGCGGCGCGCGAGTTCGTCGTAAAAACCCAGGTCGATATATACCTTTTCGTCAGCCGGGCAATAGAAGGGCCCCATCGCGGCCTGGCCTTGGCCACAGCCGGTGCGTATCTGGCCCCGGAAGAGCACCAGCTTGGGCTTGGGATACTGCGCGCCGCGCGCTTCGAAGATGCGACTCCAGGTCTTCTCGGTGTCGTGCAGGACGACACCGACCAGCTTGCGCGCCTGGGCCTCGCTGGCCGATTCGGTGACCGGGCCCGCCGGGCGGTGCTGCGTCGCGGGGGCCGGCGATTGCGAGGCCAGGTTGAGCACCACGCGGGGGTCGATGCCGAAGTACCAGGCCGCCAGCGCAAGCACCACGGTACCGATGCCGATAGAGCCGCCGCCGATCGGCAAGCCGCCACCCCCGCCTTCACCGCGACGGTCTTCGATGTTGTCACTACCGGATTCGTCTTCGAAGCGCATGGTGCCTCCTCGGAAAGCAAAAGGCCCGCGCTCGGCGGGCCTGGGCAAGCTTGCGTGCGTTCAGGCGCCCAACACCAGGATCGCGTCGGCCTCGACCAGCGAGCCGCGCGGCAGCTCCTTCACGCCGACGGCGGCGCGCGCGGGATACGGCTCGCTGAAGTAGCGCGCCATCACCGTGTTCACGGTCGCGAAGTTCGACAGATCGGTCAGGTAGATCGTCAGCTTGACCGCATCAGCGAGCGAGCCGCCCGCGGCTTCGGCGACCGCCTTCAGGTTCTCGAACATCTGCACGGTCTGCGCCTCGAAGCCACCCTCGACCAAGGTCATGCTGACCGGGTCGAGCGGGATCTGGCCCGAGAGGTAGACGGTGTTTCCGGCCTTCACAGCCTGCGAATAGGTGCCAATGGCCGCCGGCGCTGCCGGCGTTGAAATGATCGATTTGCTCACATCTTGCTCCTTGATGCGGAGGGCCCGAATGCCCGCCACCGTATCTCAGTCAGCCGAACGCAGCGTGATGTCGCAACCCACGTTCGCGATGGCTTTTTGCAGCCCCTTGCGCGACCCCAGGTTGATGACGAGCGGCGCGGTCAGGATCGCCCGCACCGGGCTACCGGACTCTTCGGCATTGCGCCGCAGGATCACCATCACCGCGGCATCTTCGGCACGCTGCAATTCGATCGAAGCCAGTTCGTCGTCGGTCAGCGTGAACTCGTAATGCAGACCGAACTGGTCGGGCGAGGCAATCGAAAACGCCACGTCGGGATGGGTGCTCGACTGCAGGTAAAACACACGCGGCTGGTCGGCATCCGGATGCAGCAGGGCGAAGTCCCGGCAATCCTCGAAACCGGGCAAGCCACCCGGGAACTGGATGAGCTTGTCGTCGGCCACTTCGATCGTACCGAACTGCGCGCTTTCGATCTGCATGCTTGCTTCTCCCCTCGTGACCAGTCCAGGCCGGCCGTTCGTGTGTTTCGCTCAGGGTTGCTTGACGGTCACCAGCTGACCGCGCGCAATCCCCAGCGTCTTGAGTTTGTTCTGTGCCTGTTCGGCGTCCTGACGCGACTTGAAGGGCCCGACCACGACACGCGATTCGACTTGCGCCGGTATGCCGGCCAGTTCGAGTCTTGCACGCAAGTCCTCGGCATTCTTCGCGCTGGAGAATACCCCAGCCTGCAAGGCAAACGCGCGACCCGCCGGGGGTTTCGCGCCGGCCGGTGCCGGCTCGGCCTGCACCACCAGGCGCGGGGCGCCGGCTATATGCTCACCGGCTTGCAAGCGGACGCGCCCGCCCGTACCTTCTGCGGATGCCGATGACGATGGGGCTGCCTTGCGCGCCGGGGGCACCTCGGCGGGCGCTTCGGTGGTAACGCCTCGCGTCTCTTCGGCCACGTCAACGGCCACCGCGGGCTCGCTCGCAGCAGGCATCGGCGTGGGTTCGCTCTGAGCAACCGGCGGCGACGATTCAGCCACTGGCAAACCAGCCGATTGGGCGGCGGGGGCGGCCTCACCGCTGGCCGCGCGAATCTGCTGCGGGGTCGGAACAGCGGCGGATTTGCCCGTCGGCTGCGGCTCGGCGGACTCGTCGGGCGCACGCTCCCACACCAGCAGGGCCACCAGCAATACGCCAATCACCGCCGCTGCAACGCCGCCTCTGATCAACAACTGCCGACGTTCGTCCTTTTCAGGTGCCGTGGCGGCGGGGCGGGCTTCGGCCATGCGCTTCACTCCTGTGTACGTGCGCCACGCGCCAGCGCGGCAACCAGTTCGGCTTCGGACACCGAGATGCCGCAGCGCTCGGCGATCGCGGCGGTTTCAAACCCGCGCTGCGCCAGCGCCACCGCTTCGCCGTATTGCGGCGAAACGCTACGCGCGTTGCGCAAGGCGCCGATTTCGGCCTCGAAACTTTCGCGCATCGCATCCATTTCCTCGCGCAGACTCGTCTGGGCTGCCTCAAGGGCTTCGACCTGGAAGCGCAGGCGGGCAAGTTCAACGAGCGCATCGAAGGCTTCACGTTCGGTTCTGGAATGGACGTGATCGACAGGGGTCAGGGCCTCGACCAGCGGTTTGGGCGGTGGTGGCGGTTCGACGCGGTCGAGGGTGTCGAGCACGGTTTCGTATTCCGGCTCGTAACGCGGTTCCGCGGGGGCCGGGCGAGACACCCGGAACAGGCGCAGCACGACATAGGCGAGATAGAGGCACAGCAGCGCCACCAGGCCCATGATTACTTCGCGCAAACCCAAATCGCTCTCCTCGCTGCATCCGGCATCGGGCGTCGCTGCCGCAGCCTCACCTGATCGGCGCCGGCCGGCACCGCCTGCGATAATACTGGCCCCGCCCCGCTTGCAACAATCGCATTGATGGATTTGCACACTTTAGCGTTTCTTGCCAAGAAGCTGATCGGCATTTTCCTGTTGCCGCCCATGCTGCCGCTCACGTTAGTCATGCTTGGTCTGTTGCTGATGAAACGACGCCCACGCAGCGGCCGCTGGCTTGCGTGGGGCGGCGTCGCGGTCGGGGTGCTGCTGAGCTGGCCGGTCAGCGTGGGATGGATGCTGCGGGAACTGGAGCACGACGCACCGATCACCGCGTCGCAATTGAAGCAGGCGCAGGCGATCGTGATCCTCGCCGGCGGGCGGCGCCGCTACGCGCCGGAATTCGGCGGCGAGACAATCAGCCGCATCACGCTGGAACGTACGCTGTACGGCGCGCGCCTGGCAAAGCAGAGCGGGCTGCCGGTGCTGGTCACCGGAGGCTCGCCGACACGCGGCACACCTGAGGCAGAACTGATGCGGCGGACCCTGCGTGACGATTTCGGCGTCGCAGCCCGCTGGGTCGAGGGCGCCTCGCTGGATACCCGCGAGAACGCGGTTTTCAGCGCGCAACTGCTGTCGGCAGCGGGCATCAAGCGCATTGCCCTGGTGACCCATGCCGCGCACATGCCGCGGTCGATCAGGGAATTCGAACAGGCCGGCTTGACGGTCTACCCGGCGCCGACCGCCTATTTCACCGGTCGCGACGACGCGCCTGATGCGCTACCCGATCTGCCCAACGCCAACAGTGCCTATGCCGGCTTTTACGCGCTCCACGAATGGCTGGGTCTGATTGCACTGCGGCTGCGCAGCGCCCTCTGAGACCCGCCCGCAGGCGTCGCTCCGCTCACGCAGGCCTGCCCGGGCCCACTCCAGACTCAAGCCTTACCCAGACGCTTGACGAGTTGTTCGCTGAGCATCGCGGTGAGGCCATAGATCGTCAGCTGCGGATTCGCCCCCAGTGAGGTCGGCAGGATCGAGCCATCGTGCACCGACAGGTTTTCGAGCTGGTGGTGGACGCCATCCGGCCGCACCACGCCGCCCTTTTCATCGGGCGACATCGCGGCGCCGCCCATCACATGGGCGCTGACGACCTTGGTGCGGCGCGTCGCGAGCTTGAGCGCATCGATCTGCGCATGCGCGTCGGCCACCCGCGTGGTCGCCTTCGCATCGAGGTGGATCGGCAATACGGTCTTCGCGCCCACCGCGTACTGCAGGTCGGCCATGGCGTGGAAGGCCTTGCGCGCGCCGGCCCAGACGTAATCAGTGAGCGGGTAGTCGAGTTGCGGATCGCCGTGGCCGTCGAGCACCACGCGCCCGCCCTGGCTTTGCTCGTGGAAGCCGTCGCGCAGCAAGGCAATCGCCACGTACCAGTGGTTCATCTGCCGCATGTAATGGCGGTGTGCTTCGCCGAAGTCCGACATCACGACCGATGCGATCAGCGGGTGGATCGGCGGCACTTCGAGCTTGAAGCCCATGCTGCCGTCTTTCGGCCACAGGTATTCGTCGATGTAGATCGACTGCGGCGCACCGGTAAACGCCTCGACCGGCTCAGGCATCAATGCCGCCGACAGCACCACCGGGTGCAGGAAGGTGCGTGCGCCGGTGTGGCGATGCGGATCGGGCGCGGCGGACCGCAGCAGCAACGCCGGCGTGCCGATGGCACCACCGGCCAGCACGAAGTGCTTGGCCTGCAAACGCACGGTGCGATCGCGCCGCACCTGTCCAAAGGCATCCATCGGGTGCGCGATCAGCGCGCTGACGCGACCGTTGGCGTGCTCCAGGCGCTCGGCACGCATCCGCGACAGCAGCCGCGCGCCGTGATCCATCGCCGCCGGAATCGTCGTCACCAGCATCGACTGCTTGGCGTTGGTCGAACAGCCCATGCCGCAGTAGCCCAGGTTCCAGCACCCCTTGACGTTGCGGTGGATCGTCACGGGTTCGAGGGCCAGCTTGTAGGCGCCGTCACGCAGCAAGGCGTTGTGGCGGTTCGGCTGGGTCGGCCAGGCGGCAATCGACAAGCGCTCTTCGCGGCGCTCGAACCACGGCTGCATGGCTTCAGGCGTGAGCCCGCTCAGACCGTGGTGTTCGCGCCAGTGCGCCAGCGTGTTGTCGGGGGTGCGGATGCTGGTCGTCCAGTTCACCACCGTCGACCCGCCGACGGTGCGGCCCTGCAGGATGCCGACGCCGTGGTCCATGGTTTTGCGCCCCGCCGATTCCTGATAGAGCCGCGGGTAGGACAAGCGCTCTTCCAGCTGGAAGTCGCGCGAGGTGTTCAGGGCGCCCTCCTCCAGCAGGATCACCGACAGCCCGGCCTGCGTCAGTCGTTCGGCCGTTGTGCCACCACCGGCGCCAGTGCCGACGATGACGACGTCCGCTTCCAGCGTGAGGTCTTTTTCAAGCTTGGCACCGTCGATGTGATGGTCGCGCCACTTCCCGTCGAAGGCTTCGCCGATCGGGTCGGGCAGCTGGTTGTGCCGCGCGGTTTGCAGGGGCGTGTTCATCAGTTCAGCTTCAGTGTGGGCGGACCGGCATAAGCGCAGTCCGCGAAGTGATCGGGATTGCCGTACCACACGCCCATCGTCAGGTCGTGCAGACCGCCGTAGGCCTGCTGCATCAGCGCCAGCGCATGATCGCGCCAGCTCTGGATCATGCCGGCGGCGCGCGCCGGGTCGACCTGCGCCCACCCGGCGAACGACCCCGCGACCAGCACGCGCCCGGCCTGGCGGCCGAGCAGCCCGAACAGCTTGCGCATGTCGTCGCGCACACGCGGCGGCATGCCCAGCAGCGCGGTATCGATGCCGCGCAGCAGGGTCAGCGTTTCGGCGGTCGCCTTGGCAGCGTCCGCCGGCCAGGTGCCGGCCAGCATCGCCGGCGCCAGCGCGGCAAGGATCGCGCGATCTTGCGTGGTCAGGAAACCATAGGGGTGGGCATCGTCTTCCAGCGCGGCGCTGTCCGGCCACGCGGCCACAACGCCCAGCGCGGTCGCCACACCCGCGCTGACACCGAGGAAAAGGAAGCGACGACGTGTTGCGTTGATGCTCATGATGCGAAGGCTCGACTCCATCCTTGTCTTCTACGCTCAGGGGGCGATCCGCTCTTGTGATTGGACGCCAGCCGACACCGACGGGTTTCCACAAACCCGCTGCCGCAACTGATTCAGCGCAACATCAGCCGGATCAGCTTTTCCGCCAATGGCTTGCCAAAGGGTGGATGCAGGATCGCCGAACCATTCAGCGCCGCCTGACGGAACACGGCGCGCTGCTGCGAGAAGGTCTTGAACCCTTCCGGGCCGTGGTAACGCCCCATGCCCGAAGGGCCGACACCGCCAAACGGGATGTCGTCCTGCGCGATATGCAGGATGCAGTCGTTCACCGTGACACCGCCCGATGCCGTGCGGTCCAGCAGCGATTCGATGCGGCGACGCTGGTCGTCGAACACATACAGCGCAAGCGGCCGGTCGTGCGCGTTCACGTAGGCAATGGCGTCGTCGAGCGTGTCGTAAGGAATGATCGGCAGGATCGGGCCGAAGATTTCTTCCTGCATCACGCGCATCGCCGGCGTGCCGCCGAGCAGCACCACCGGCGCCATCTTGCGACCACTCAAGGCGCCGTCCGGCAGCAGGGGTTCAACGCGGGCGCCCATCGCGCGCGCTTCGTCGAGCAGCGCCTGCATGCGTGCGAATTGGCGTTCGTGGGCAAGGCTTGCCAGATCCGGCGAGGCCGCGTCACCGTAAAGCTTGGCTGCGAAGGCGCGCATCGCCGCGATGAAGGCTTCTTCCTGACCGCGCGGCAGCAACACGTAGTCGGGCGCGATGCAGGTCTGGCCGCAATTCATCATCTTGCCGAAGCCGATGCGTTGCGCGGCCGTCTTGATATCGACGCCGGGCGCGACGATCGCCGGCGACTTGCCTCCGAGTTCCAGCGTCACCGGCGTCAGGTTCTTTGCCGCCGCCGCCATGACGATGCGACCGACCGGCGTGGAACCGGTGAACAGCAGGTGGTCAAAGGGCAGCGACGAAAACTCCGCCGCCACATCCGCGCCACCCAGCACCACGCTGACCAGATCCGGCGGAAAGGCTTCGGCAATCAGCCGCGCGAACAACTCGCCGAAGGCCGGGCCGTACTCGCTCATCTTGACCAGCACACGGTTGCCCGCTGCAAGCGCCCCCACCAGCGGCCCGACTGCCAGATACAGCGGATAGTTCCAGGGCACGATCACACCCACCACGCCCAGCGGCTGGTAACGCACTTGTGAGCGGCCCGGCAGGAACCACAGCCCGGTATGGCGGCGCGCGGGCTTCATCCAGCCTGCAACCTTGCTGCGCGCGTAGCGGATCGCTTCAAGACTGGGAAAGATCTCGATCAGGCGTGTCTCGGTGGACGACCGGTGACCGAAGTCCGCGGAAATCGCATCGCAGATCGCCTGCTGGTTGTCCTTGAGCAGCCGTGCGAGGCGGTCGAGGTTGGCACGGCGCGCGGCCGCATCCGGCATCGGCTCGCGGCCGAACGCCGCACGCTGGGCGGCAAAGGTCGAAGACAGGCCGCTTTGCGGCAGGTCCGTGGGTTTCATGCTTGTCTCCTCGGCGGCTCTGTAATTGTCTGCTTCCGGCCGCTCGTTCCAGTACGGTACGGTATGGTGAAACAAAACGGAAGTCATTAGGGGCATCCCCCTAAACCTTGCAGCAAGATTTACTCACGGTTGCGCGTTTGTGCCGCATGGAGGCATCGGCTAGACTCGTCCGGTTTTCTTCCATGGTCACCGATGGCCATGCGGCGGGCCGACAGGCCGCCGACGCGCCGTCCGGGCTTGCGCATCCGGCGCATCCCACCGCCCATCTGCTGGAGGTAGTTTTCTCGTGTTGATCACCCGCTCGCGTCTGCACGCGCTCGCCACGCTGACCTCGCTCGCCCTGCTGGCCGCGTGCGGCGGCTCGAATGACACCAAACCGGCGGCGCCCACCGGCTTCTCGGTCACGCCCGGCGACGGCCGCGTCACCATCACCTGGAACGATGATCCGACACTGACCTACTGGGTGTTCAGCGCGCGTGGCGTCGGCGTGGATCACGACAACTTCCGCAAGTTCCCGGACCCGCGGATCACTGTGCCGGTTCGCAGCGGCACGCAGATCATCAGCCTGATCAACGGCGAGACTTATTCTTTCTTCATGAACGCGTCGGAAGGCAACGGGCCCGCCGGCCCGGAAACCGGCACGCTCACCGCGGTGCCGACCATTTCGGGTGCCACCTGGAAGACGGGTAAGGTTGGAAGTGGTGGCAGCACACTGAGGAACCTTGGCGTTGCCTACGGGAATCTGATTGCAGTGGGCGACAGTGGTGCAATCTTCACCTGCACCCTCGGGCCCATGCCTTGCGCCAACTGGGTGCAGAAGTCCGGGACCGACACCAGCGCGACCTATCATGCATCCGCTTTCAGCCCGAACCTGATCAGAACCGTAGTCGTCGGCGCCACAGCCGACGGAAAAGCGAGCATCTGGACCAACACGGCGACGTCGACCGACACCACCCTCACCACTTGGGCGGCAGCGACATCCAATCCGATCAGCGTCCCGCTGCGCGCGGTAACCCTCGGCACCGCAGGCTTTGTGGCCGTGGGCGACAAAGGTCGGGTCGCCACCAGCGCTGATGGACTGACCTGGACCGAGTACAAGCTCA
Organism: Niveibacterium umoris; assembly: GCF_014197015.1. Taxonomy (NCBI): domain Bacteria; kingdom Pseudomonadati; phylum Pseudomonadota; class Betaproteobacteria; order Rhodocyclales; family Rhodocyclaceae; genus Niveibacterium; species Niveibacterium umoris. The sequence continues at coordinate 1,504,349 of NZ_JACIET010000002.1, read as the reverse complement.
AGGCGCCCGCCAGCGGCAGCACAATCTGGACCGCAGCCACCGCCACCGATTGCACGATTGCCCCGAATTGCACGCTCAACCTCAACTCGATCATTTATTTCAACGGCACATTCTTCGCCACGGGTGAGGACGGCACCCTGGTGACGAGCCCGGATGCGGTCAGCTGGAACAAGCAGACGGTGACGAGCGAGAGCGGCGTGGTGCTGCATGCGATCAACTACAGCAGCACTCTGGCGCGTTATGTACTGGTGGGCGCCGACGCTACCGACACCGCGGGCAGGATCTACACCAGCCCTGATGCTGTGAAATGGACGGAACAGCCGGTACCCGGCCTGCCGGCGCTTAATGTCATCGTGCAAGGGTCCCGCTTTGTTGCCCTGGGTGTGGGCGGCCAGCCTTGGTTCAGCTCCGACGGCATCACATGGAGCAATGCGCTCGATGGCACCTCCGTAACCGGAGCGGGCATCGGGCGTGCGTACAGCGCGATCTGGTCTTACGGTGAATATGTTGCCGTGGGTGCGAACAACAGCATCGAGTGGTCGTATCACCCCGCATTGAAGTGACAGGTGATACGCCAATGAAAAGCCCGCGCACTGCGCGGGCTTTTTGTTTTGGGAAGGCGCCAAAGGCGCCCTCGCTCTTCCAGATCAGACGGCTTCGAACAACCCCGCCGCGCCCATGCCGGTGCCGATGCACATCGTCACCATGCCGAGCTTGGCCTCACCGCGCTTCATCGCCGACATCAGCGTCGCGACGCGGATCGCGCCGGTGGCACCGAGCGGGTGACCCAGCGCGATGGCGCCGCCGAGCGGGTTCACCTTGCCCGGGTCGATGCCCAGGTCGCGGATCACCGCCAGCGCCTGTGCGGCGAAGGCTTCGTTGAGTTCCCACCAGTCGACATCACCCTGCGCCGCGCCAGCGTGCTTGAGCACCTTCGGGATCGCAGCGATCGGGCCGATGCCCATGATTTCCGGCGGCACGCCGGCGACCGAAAAACCGCGGAAGCGCGCGATCGGCTTGGCGCCGGTGCGCTTCACGGCGGCTTCGGACATCAGCAGCACCGCACCGGCGCCGTCCGACATCTGCGAACTGTTGCCGGCGGTGACCGAGCCGCGCGCGGCAAACACGGTCTTGAGCTTGGCGAGGCCTTCGAGCGAGGAATCCGGGCGCGGACCTTCGTCGTTCTCGAACAGGCGCTCGACGACCTTGATGGCGCCGCTCTTGAAGTCCGGCAGATGCTCACGCACTAGGTAGGGCGTGATCTCGTCCTTGAACTTGCCGGCGGCGATCGCGGCGCAGGCCTTCTGGTGCGAGGCCACGGCAAAAGCGTCCTGGTCATCGCGCGACACGCCGTATTTCTGCGCCACCTTCTCGGCGGTGAGGCCCATGCCGAATGCGATGGCGCGGTTCTCGTCGGTGCTGGCGAAGGCCACCGGGTTGATCGAGACCTTGTTGCCCATCATCTGCGGCATCACGGTCATCGATTCGGTGCCGGCACCGATGGCGATGTCGCATTCGCCGATCATGATCTTCATCGCCGCATCCGCCACGGCATTGACGCCGGAGGAACAGAAGCGGTTGATGGTGATGGCGGGCACGGTGTTGGGGAAGCCGGCGAGCAGCGTGCCGATGCGGGCCACGTTCATGCCCTGCTCGGCTTCCGGCATCGCGCAGCCGACCACCACGTCGCCGATCTCGTTGAGATCGAAGGCGGGGACCTGCTTCACGACAGCGGACAGCACATGGGCCAGCATGTCGTCGGGGCGCACGTTCTTGAAGGCGCCGCGGCGCTTGGCCACCGGCGTACGGGTGGCGGCAACGATGTAAACGTCCTGAATCTGACGGGTCATATCTTTTCTCCTGAGCCAGCCGTTCAGTTACGGAGCGGCTTGCCGGTTTCGAGCATGTGCGCGATGCGCTGCTGGGTCTTCTCGGTCTTGAGCAGGTCGACGAACTGGGCGCGCTCGACGTCGAGCAGCCACTTTTCGGAGACCAGCGAGCCGGACTCGATCTCGCCACCGCACAGGGCGACAGCGGCCGAGCGGGCGACCTTGTAGTCGTGCGGGCTGATCATGCCGCCCTCGACCATGTTCACCAGCATCATCTCGAGCGTGGCGATGCCGTTGCGGCCGGCGACCGGAATGCCGGCCGGCGACAGCGCCGGGCGCCATGCCGATTCGTACATCGCCAGCGCGTTCTTGCGCGCCACATGCAGGATTTCGTTGGCGTTGAACACCACCACATCGTCCTGCTTCAACAGGCCCAGCTCCTTCGCGTTCTTCGCGCTCTTGCTGACATTGGCCATCGCAATCGCCATGAACACCGGCTGCAGGATCAGCATCAGGTCGTTGGTCGCAGTGCGAGCGGTCGCTTGCGCGGCGCGGATCGCGAACTCCTTGCAGCCGCCGCCAGCCGGGATCAGGCCGACACCAGCTTCGACGAGGCCGATGTAGCTCTCCAGCGCCACCACGGCACGCGGCGAGTGCATCACGAACTCGCAGCCACCGCCCAGCGCCATGCCGGCCACCGCGGTGATCACAGGCACCTTGGCGTACTTGATCGCCATGGAGGTGGCCTGGAAGTTGGCGACCACCTGTTCGAGCGTGGCGAAGTCGCCCGCTTCGAGCACCGGCTTGATCTGCTGCAGGTTGGCACCCACCGAGAACGGGGGCTTGGGTTGCCAGATCACGAGGCCGTCGTAGTCGCGCTCGGCGCGCTTGATCGCTTCCTGCACGCCGTCGAGCACGTCAGCACCAACCGCGCACATCTTGGACTTGAACGAAAGGACGGGGACGCGCTTGCCGTCCTCGTCACCCGTGGTCCACATGCGCACGCCTTCCGATTCCCAGATCGTCGTGCCGCGCTCTTCGGCCTCACCGAAGACGCGCTCGGGGAAGAGCTGGCGGCTGTACACCGGCAGCATGGAGCGGCCCTGGATCGCCTTGGCAGACGAGGAATACGAGCCGGCGGCTTCATGCACGCCTTCGCGTTCGAACACCCAGGCCGGCAGCGGCGCGCTGGCCATGGCCTTGCCTTCGGCGATGTCGGCAGCGATGGCGTCGGCGATCGCCTTCCAGCCCGCGGCCTGCCAGGTCTCGAAAGGGCCTTGCTGCCAGCCGAAGCCCCAGCGCATCGCGAAGTCGATGTCGCGCGCGTTGTTGGCGATGGTTTCCAGATGCACCGCGACGTAGTGGAAGATGTCGCGGAAGATCGCCCACAGGAACTGCGCCTGCGGGTGCGCCGAGGCACGCAGCTGCGCGAACTTCTCGGCCGGGTTCCGGTTCTTCAGGATCGCGACCACTTCGTCGGCCGGCTTGCCGGTCGAGTCACGATAATCCTGCGCGGCCAGATCCAGCACCTGGATCTGCTTGCCCTGCTTGCGGAAGATGCCCGCCTTGGTCTTCTGGCCCAGCGCGCCCTTGGCGATCAGCGCCTGCAGCCACTGCGGCGCGGCGTAGTACTGCGCCCAGGGGTCGTTCGGCAGGTTGTCGGTCATCGTCTTGATGACGTGCGCCATGGTGTCCAGACCCACGACGTCGGCCGTGCGGTAGGTGGCGGACTTCGGGCGACCGATCAGCGGGCCGGTCAGCGCATCGACCTCGTCAAAGCCCAGACCCATGCGCTGCGTGTGGTGCATGACGGCGAGGATCGAGAACACGCCCACGCGGTTGGCGACGAAGTTCGGCGTATCGATCGCGCGAACGACGCTCTTGCCCAGGGTGGTCGTGAGGAAGGCTTCGAGGTTGTCCAGCAGCGGGGCGTCGGTGCCCTTGCAGGGGATCAACTCCACCAGCGACATGTAGCGCGGCGGGTTGAAGAAGTGCACGCCGCAGAAGCGCGGGCGCAGCGAATCCGGGCAACCCTCGGCGAGCTTGTTGATCGACAGGCCCGAGGTGTTGGTGGCGAAGATCGCGTCGGGGCGGATGTGCGGTGCGACCTTGGCGTACAGGTCCAGCTTCCACTCCATGCGCTCGGCGATGGCTTCGATGATGAGGTCGCACTCGGCGAGCTTGGCGATGTGCTGGTCGTAGTTGGCCGCTTCGATGTACTGCACGCGGTCGGCGGTGGCGAGCGGGCTCGGTTCGAGCTTCTTGAGCCCGTCGAGCGCGCGCTTGACGATGCCGTTGGGGTCGCCTTCCTTGGCCGGAAGATCAAACAGGACGACGGGTACTTCGGCGTTTGCACAGTGCGCCGCGATCTGCGCCCCCATGACCCCCGCGCCGAGCACCGCAACCTTGCGGATGATGAAGTTACTCACGCTAAGACTCCTTGCTGTTGGACAGTTTGCCGACCTCCCCGATCGACCCTGTCATGACAGCCATTCCACCATACGGATGCGTATGGCGCAA